>NZ_JARPVX010000119.1:0-8209 GCF_033947565.1 Lichenihabitans sp. Uapishka_5 | reverse complement strand
GACCGTCACAAGCAGCGGGGCCCGGCCGGCCGGGCCCCGCTGCTTGTGACGGTCTATACGATCGACATGCCGGGCGATGACGCCGCGCGCGACGCGGTGCTGGCCGAGGTGGGACGCATCGCGGCCGGGCTGTAGAGCGCGCTCCGGTCGGCGGCCCGCCACGCGTGCGGGCACGGGCCCGACGGCCATTCTTCAATCGGGCTGCGTCGGCGTCGGAGCCGTGCGAAGCCTGGTGCGGAGGTCTGCGAGGAGCCAGCCGCCTGCGCGGCCGAGCGGGCGGTCGCGCCCGTGCGCCGCATAAATCCGCAGGCTGGCGGATTGCATGATGGATTCGTCCGGGATGACGAGTTCGACGAGCCGTCCCGCGGCGATGTGCGGGGCGACGAGATGGTGGGGCACCTTGCACCAGCCGAGACCCGCCAGCAGGAAATCCAGCCGCCGACCGAGATCGACGAAGCGCCACAAACGCGAGCCGACGATGCCGAAGGCGGTTCCGTCCTGATCGTTCGGGTAGGACAGCACCAATTGGGTTTGCGCCTCGAGGTCCACCCGATGCAGCGGTCGCCCCAGCTGCACCAGCGGATGCCCGGGCGTCGCGACGGCGACGAGGCGCAGGTCCATCAGCCCATAGGCGGTCAGGCTCGGCGGCGGCGCCGGAACCAGCAGGCAAACCCCGAGTGATGCCGAGCCGTCGCCAAGCCGCCGTTCCGCCCCGCCGATGCCTTCCGTCCAGAAGTTGACCGGAAGATCGGGAAAGGCCCCGCGCAGCGCGTGGAGGCTGTCGATGAGCGGCGCCGTCGGCACAAAGGGATCGATGGCGACGTTCAGCGCCGGCTCGAGGCCGATGCGGGCGCCCGCCGCCACGGCTTCAAACCGTCCGACGCTGCTGAGCACGTGCCGCGCTTGTTCGAGCAAACTCGCCCCGACCGGGGTGAACCGGGGCTTGTGGCCGCTCCGGTCGAACACCTGCACGCCCTGGGCGTCCTCCAGGGTCTGCACCGCTTGGCTCACCGCGGACTGTACGCGGCCGAGCTTGCGCCCGGCGGCCGAGAAGCTGCCGGCGTCGGCGACCGCCACAAGCACCCTGAGCTGGTCGAGCGTCAGCGATCCGATCATATCCATCACTCCAGCCGATGGACATTATCAAGTTTTGATCGCTTCCGCACCGGTGTCGACGGCCTTATCCCGGCAGGCCAGCGCCGAGACGGCCATGCTCGGCCTCACAGGAATACAACGATGACCAAGCTCCTCGTCGTCGAGACCAGCCCACGGGGCCCCTCGTCGATCTCTCGGACCATGACCCGGCATTTCCTTGATGCGTGGCACAAAGCCCATCCGGACGGCGCGGTCGTCACCCGGGACCTCGCGGAAACCGACTTGCCGTTCGTCACCGCCGCCTGGATCCAGGCGATGTTCACGCCCACGGAACACCGCACCCCGGCCATGCAGGCCGAGATGCGCGTGTCCGACGAACTCGTCGCCGAGGTCCTGGCGGCCGACCACATCGTGATCGCCACGCCGGTTTACAACTACAACGTCCCGGCAACTCTGAAGGCCTGGATCGACCAGATCGTGCGCAAGGGCATCGTCCTCGGTCCCGACGGCGAAGGCACCCTCGGCGGCAAGAAGGCGACCCTGCTGATCGCGTCCGGCGGCAATTATGCCGAAGGCTCTCCGATCCGCGACCGGGACATCGCGACCCAGTACCTTCGCGTCGTGCTCGACGCCATGGGGATCACGGATGTGACCGTCGTGGCGGGTGGCGGCGCCAAGGCCGTCGACATGCGCGAAACCACGATGGACGCGTTCCTGGGGACACTCGGCCCGGCGATCGAGGGCGCCGCCGCCTGACAAACCGTTCGTTTCGGACCCAACCCGGCGCCTCTCGCTCGGCGGCCCGTCGCCCCTGAGGTGCGAGGGCGCCGCACGGGGCCGCCGGGGCGGGTCAGCCTTCGCGCTGCCGCTCTGCAGGGAGGATTTCGAGACCGCGCAGCACGGTTTCGGCATGCTGGCGGGCCATCGCCGCGAGGTCCGGCGCATGCGGGCTGCCGGCTCCGAACACTTCCCGGAACAAGAGCGCGGCCGCAAAAGGGCCGACGATCGAGAAGGCATGGATGCCGGGGTCGCCGGGCCGCACCTCGCCCCGGGCCTGCGCCTGGGCCACAAGGGTGGTCAGCACGCTCAGGAGCCGCCCCGCGACGGCGTCGTGCCAGATGATCGCCAGATCCGGGAAGGCCCGGCTTTCGCCGACGACCATCCTGGCCAGGGCCGGGATGCGTCCGTCGCCCAACCGGTCGGCCGCAAGCATCAGCAGAACCGGCACGAGGTCGCCGAGGTTGCCCCGGGCCGCCACGGCGGCGCCCTCGACCTCCTCGAGGTTGGCCGCGACCCCATGGCGGACGACGGCCCTGAACAGCTCTTCCTTGCTGTCGAAGTAGCGATACAGCGTCCCCTTGGCGATGCCGGCGCGCTTGGCGATGTCGTCGAGCTTGGTCGGGGCGAAGCCTTGGGCCGCGAACACGTCCATGGCCGCCTCGACGATCTCGGTGGGCCGCGCTTCCTTGCGCCGGCTCCACTTCGGCTTGATCTCCGTCACGCCAATCCCCGCTGACGGGGCTTCACCTTGCGAGCCGGATGTTGCGCTCGCCGAGGTAGCGGTCGAGGTTCGCCGGCGATCCTTGCGGGTCGGCCAGCGCCACATAGGTGTCCGGGCGCAGCAGATAGGACGCATCGCGCGCCAGGCCGGCCGCGCCATGTTCGGCATGCCAGTCGAAAACGTGCAGCGGCACGGCATGCGCCTCGCACCAGTCCCGCAAGCCCGCTTGGGCGGCCCCGTAAACATGGACCTGCCAGCCGATGCCGGACATCGGGCCGTAATTGTCACCCCCGTCGAAGCGAACGTAGGGCAGGCGTTCGCCGCCACTCACCTTGCCGGCCTTGCCGGCGCTGAGGGGACTTCCCGGATAATCGATCATCGTTTGCGACACGACGCGGAACATCGATTCCCTCACCGCATCGACGCTCCAGGCCGCCTTGACGAACAAGGGTGCGATGCGGGTCCGGATGAATTCGGCGACGTTGCCCGTGGCGGTCACGAAGGTGAAGGCCCGGTCCGTGGTTTCCACGAGCTTGCGCGCGAAGACCGGCCGCTCGGCCTCGAAGCTGTCGATCAGATCGTCCCCGGCCCGACCCTTGAGCACGGCGGCGAGCTTCCACGCCAGATTGATCGCATCGCCGATCCCGGTGTTCATGCCCTGGCCGCCGGCCGGGCTGTGCACATGCGCGGCATCGCCCAGCAGAAAGGCGCGGCCGTGCCGGAAGCGCTCCGTCACCCGGTGGTGGACCCGATAGGTCGAGAACCAGTTCACGGTGCGCACCGTCAGGCCCAGCGCCGCGACGGACCGATGGCCGACGTCGTCGAACGTCAGCGGCTCCGACGCTTCCGCGCGATCGCCCCGCACCGTGCCGACGAAGCGGAGCACGCCCGGGCGCCCATAGGGCATGACCAGCATGAACTCCGGCCCGTCGAAGACGATGCTGGTTTCGCCATCGAAGGGATCGGATTCCACCTCGACATCGGCGACATAGAACCGCTGCTCGTAGGTGCCCCCCTCGAAGCTGGCGCCGAGCACGGTCCTGACCGTCGAACGCGCGCCGTCGCAGCCGGTCAGATAGGCGGCCTCGCAGGTGTCCTCGTGGCCATCGGGCCCGCGCAGCCGGGCCGTCACGCCGGTCCCGTTGTCGGTGAAATCGACGAGCTCGGTCTGCCGCTCCACCTCGATGTTCCGTTCGCGGAGCCGCTCGACCAGGAAGGCCTCGTGCAGGTCCTGCGGGTAGATCAGCAGGAACGGATACGGCGTGACGGTGTCACCGAAGTCGTTGAACGGAACATGGGCGCGTCGCTTGCCGCCCGTCCACATGTTGATGCCGGAACTCCTGTGGCCCGCCGCCACGACCGCGTCGGCGATGCCGGTCTGCCGGTAGAGCTCGAGGGTGCGGGCATGAACGGCGGTCGCCCGCGAGGTCGTGCCGGGCCCGGTCGACTTGTCGATGATCCTGACCTTGACGCCCTGTGCATCGAGCCACAGCGCCATGACGAGCCCGGTCGGGCCGGCGCCGACGACCAACACTTCGGTTCGAGCCATTGTGGGGTCCTTTCTGATAAATGACTTTCAAGTCATTTAATGCGCGGCCCGTCTTGGGTCAACCCGGCCGACGCGGCGCCGTCGATGGCAGGCTATCCGGGCAGAGTTCGGGGGCGGGAAGGGAGGGGGGGCACTCGCCGCCACGGCTCTGCGTCCGGCCGCAAGGAAGCTCCCGCAAAGGCGGATGGCGGCGCCATGGCGCCCTTAGCCGCGAGTGCGTCAGGACCGATGACGGGCAGACAGGATCACAGATCGGGAACCGGCCGCGACCCTCGTGCGGCGCAGCGCCGCCCTGTCAGCGCGTAAAGAACGAGAAGAACTGCCCGTCGGTCATGTCGGGGTCACGCTTGATGCGGCAGGGGGTGACGAACTCGAAGGCGTTCGAATTGTAGCAATAGGTGTCCTTGCCGCAGAAGGTCATCTTGCCGTTGTGCCGGTTCACCTTGATCTGGGTGACGGGCCCGAACAGCTTGTTGGTCTTCGACTTCATCTGTTCGGGCGCTTCCTCGGCCGGCACGTCGGTCAGGATGCGGGCGGTGCAATGGGGCTCGCCCGCGAAGGGGTCGGGCCCGGCCGCCCGCGCGGCTTGGGTGAAGCAGGCCAGCAGGGCGGCGGCGGCAAGGGCGGTGCGCATGTCGGTCCTTCCAGGGGAGCGGCACAAATCGAAGGGCATCGGCGCGCTAACGGCGAAACCGCCGTCGGGGTTCAGGCGGCGCATTCGAGGCCGAGGAAATCGCGCACGGCCCCGACGTCGGCGTCGCGGGCCACGAAGCTTTCGCCGATGCCGCGCGCCAGGATCAGGGTCAGCCGGCCACGGTCGTTCTTCTTGTCCTGGGCCATGGCGTCCAGCATGGCTTCGGGCGACGCGAAGCCCGGCCCGAGCCGGGCCGCGATCGTGGTTGGCAGGCCGGCGGCCCTGAGGTGGGCCGCGACGCGCTCGGCGTCCTGGCCGGCGCAAAGGCCCTGCCGGACCGAAAAGCGGAACGCCATGGCGATGCCGATCGCCACCGCCTCGCCATGCACCAGCCGGGCGCCGTCATAGCCGGCCAGGCGTTCCAGCGCATGGCCGAAGGTGTGGCCGAGGTTGAGCAAGGCCCGGTCGCCCGTCTCGTATTCGTCGCGCGCCACCACCGCCGCCTTGGCGGCGACGGCCCGCCGGACGGCCTCGACGCGTTCCGGGGCGCCTTGGAAGATGCCAGCACGGTGGCGCTCGCACCATTCGAAGAAGCCGCGGTCGTCGATCAGGCCGTATTTCACCAGCTCCGCATAGCCGGCCCGGAACTCGCGCTCCGGCAGGGTGTCGAGCACATCCGTGTCGGCCAGCACGAGGCTCGGTTGGTGGAAGGCGCCGACGAGGTTCTTGCCCAGGGGGGAATTGATGGCCGTCTTGCCGCCGACGGACGAATCCACCTGGGCCAGCAGGCTCGTCGGGATCTGCACCAGCGGCAGGCCACGCTTCAAACAGGCGGCCGCAAAGCCCGCGAGGTCACCCACCACGCCGCCACCGAGTGCAATGACGCAATCGCGACGCTCGAGCTTCGCGGTTAGCAGAGCGTCGCAAACTTCGGCGAAGCAGGTATAGGATTTTGAGGTTTCGCCTGCCGGCACCACGATAGGCGGCGCACAGCGGACCCCAGCTAGGTGAAGACTTGTTTGCAAAGCCTGCACATGATGACCAGCCACGTTCGTGTCCGTGACGATCGCGCAGGCCGCGCCGGGCGCGAGCGCCGCGATACGCCAGCCCGCGTCGAACAAAAGGCCAGGACCCACAAGCACGTCATAAGAGCGTTCTCCCAGCCTCACCGCCACGGTGCTTGGTGTGCCTCCAGAAACGTTATCCGTTGAGGCAATGCTCATCATCCGATCTCACGTTGAACGATGTGCGGTGTGGCTCGCTTCATGGGACAATGCAATGCTGGCCAAAGCAGCATGAACAGGGCGGGTGCTGGTGTCGAGCTGGAGTAGGATGCACATAGCCCTCGGCGGCATCGGCACTGCTTTCGCGGACGCAAACTTCCGACGCTACTCGGTCGGTGCGATCATATCCTGGCTAAGCTTCTTCATTCAGACAGTCGCGGTTGCCTGGTTGACGTGGGATCTGACGCATTCGACGACTTGGCTGGCCGTAATTGCCTTGCTGGACGCCGTGCCAATGAGCGTGCTGGCGCCGTTAGGCGGCATCATCGCAGACCGACATGATCGCTTCCGTATCCTGATGGTGGCCTACAGCTTCGCAACATTGCAGGCGGCGCTTCTCGCCGCGCTGGCATTTTCAGGAACTCTGACCATCGAGAGGCTTGGAGCGCTGACGCTGCTGCATGGACTTGTCCATGCCTTCAGTGTTCCAGCACAATTCGGGCTTCTGCCCCGCTTCGTTGCGCGCGATCGGCTGCCCTCCGCCATTGCCGTCGCTTCCGCCTACAGCAATCTTGGATTCTTTCTCGGGCCGGCGCTGGCAGGCTGGGTGATCCTGCATTTTGGCGTAGGCGTTGCCTTCGCAAGCAACGTCGTGGGCTATGGCATCTATTTTTGGTCCGCTGCGCTGCTGCAGCGCTTACCCGAAGATAAACCTCCGATCGCAAGCAATCGGTCTATCGCACGTGATTTCATCGAAGGCGTTCAAACGATCGTCGGTCACCGCGGCATCCGTGCGTTGCTGGCTCTTATGACTCTCGGCGATGCACTCGCGGCTGCGGTCAGGCAAATGCTTCCAGCGTTCTCCGACCGAATTTTCCATTCCGGTGTTCAAGGCCTTTCCGCCCTGCTGGCCGGAGCCGGTGCTGGCGCCACATTGGCGGCGCTCTGGCTTGCGCAGGGAGGGATGCGCCGCGTTACAAGCACACGCATCATCTGGGCATTCCTTGGCTTTTTGGCCGCGACATTGGTCCTCCTGACCGCAGGCGGGCTTAGCATGGCCGTCGCCGCGATGGTGGCGCGAGGGTTCTGCTTCGAGATTTGCAGGACCGCCCTCGTGGCGCTCCTGCAAACATCGGTGTCCGACGCCGTCCGTGGACGAATCATGAGCACACAGTTCCTGCTGCAGCAGGGTGCGCGTGCGGCCGGTGTCGCGACGATTGGTTGGGCTGCTACGGATTGGGGATTACGAGGTCCCTTGTTTTGGGGCGTGTTACTGGCTGCCCTCGTATGGAGCGCGGCCTTTTGGTCGCGCCACGCCGTTAATGCGGCCTTTACGGTATCAACAACGGTGCCGTAAATCCGAACGATTGCTTCAAGCCGCCGCCCCATCGCCGAGCGGCCCCGACTCGAGGGCCGCCAGCACGTCTTCCACCACCTGGTCCTGCGTGCCGTCGCGCGAGATCACGGTGGCGTCGGCCTGGGCGTAGACGGGGTAGCGCACCTCGATCAGGCGCTTCATGGTGCCTTCGGGATCGGCGGTGTAGAGGATCGGCCGGTTCGAGCGCTTGCGCACCCGCCGCATCAGCACCTCGAAATCCGCCTTCAGCCACACCGACACCGCGCCCGAGCGCACGGCCGCCCGCGTGGCCGCATGGATGAAGGCGCCGCCGCCGGTCGCCACCACGCGCGATCCCGCCCCGATCACCCGGGCCACGACGCGGCATTCGCGGTCGCGGAAATAGGATTCGCCATGCAGGGCGAAGATTTCCGGAATGGTCATCGCGGCCGCGAGCTCGATCTCGTGGTCGGTGTCGACGAAGTCGAGGCCGAGCCGGGCCGCGAGGCGCCGGCCGATCACGGTCTTGCCGGCCCCCATCATGCCGACGAGCGCGATCGATCGGCCGGCAAGGCGCGCCAAAAGCGCCTCAGCCCGCGCGTCGCGCTCGCTCACCAATCCGTCATGCTGTCGGCCGAAACCGTCCTGAACTCCCCGCATGGCGCCTTTCCTAGCATGCCCGGGTTTTCGCGCATCCGCTTCGTTGCGGCCTTGTGGATTCAACGCACCGCGCCGCGCCGCCATTCGGCCTCGACGGCCCGCTCCAGCACCGGGTCGGCGGCCTGCGGGGCGAGCCGGTCGAGCGCGGCGCCATCGCGTGCGGCCTCCGCCGTGGCACCGACGGCCGGCGCCACATGGCCCCAGCCCGCAT
>NZ_JARPVX010000118.1:0-8407 GCF_033947565.1 Lichenihabitans sp. Uapishka_5 | reverse complement strand
GGCCATAAGCCAAGACGCGCGGCCGGAGCCGACCGGCGTCCGTAACCCTTCACCAAAGCGGCCATCAAACGTGATCGGAGACCTGCTCCAGAACGGCGCTCGAACCAAGGCCTCCGACGCGCTTGATCGATGCCCGGCAGATTGGCGAGGCTTTGAGCTGTTGGCGCCTGATTGGCCTATCCGCATCGTTCAAGCGCCCGATCAGCGTCTCCGCAGCCGCCGTGCCGAGCGCGTAGGTCGGTTGGGCGATCACGGTGACGGCGGGGTCGACCGCGCTCGTCCAATCCGCATCGTCGAAGGTCACGAGGGAAAGGTCGTCGGGGATCGTCAGACCGCAGGCTTTGCTGGCGCGGAACACCTCGAGCGCGATCTTGCTGTCTGACGCCAGGATGGCGGAGGGACGCTGCGGACCGCCGAGGAGGGCGACAAGAAGGTCCTGGGCCTCCTGGGTCGTGACGGCGCCGAAGCAGATCGCGGCATGGCAGGGTTCGACCGCCGCAGCCTTCGCGGCCTCGAGATAACCGGAGATGCGGTTGCCGACGCTCGTGAGGACCACGTCCGTCGGATCGCCGCTCTCCGGGGCGAGGCTTGCCGTCACATAGCAGAGTCGGCGATGCCCGGCCGCCGTCAGCAACTCTGTGGCGAGCCGCGCCGCCGACCGGCCGTCCACCTCGACGACGTCCACCGGCATCCCGGGGACGTCGCGGTCGAGCAGCACGAGCGGCCGCCCGCGCGCCAGCACCTCGTCGAGGTGGCGCCGCTCGGCCTTCTGCGACGGGGCGACGATCAGCCCATCCACCCCCTTGGACAACATGACCGCCATAGCGGCCTGCTCGGTCGCGAGATCCTCCGCCGAATTGGCGAGCAGCACGTCGAAGCCGTCCTGCTTCGCGCGGTCGCTGATGCCCCGGACCGCGAGCCCGAAGAACGGGTTCTCGATATCTCCGACGATGACGCCGATGGTGCCTGAGCGGCCCGTCGCCATCGTCCGGGCCAGAGCATTGGGACGATAGTCGAGCCGCTGGGCTGCGCCGAGCACGCGATCCCGCACCGCGGCGCTGACGGTCCCATAGCCGCCAAGCGCGCGCGCCGCCGTGGCTTTGGACACCTGAGCGGCACGCGCCACATCGGTGATGGTGACGGATCTTTGAGCCGGAAGGCGCTTGTCCATGCATGTGATTAGGCAGCGTACAAATGAGCGTCAAGTGCTTGACGAACGCGCTGAGACCGGTTTCCATAGTTGTTGAAACCGGTCTCAAGACCAGGTGATCGTGGAGATCGATCATGTTCCACAGGTGCAGCCGCCGTTTGGCGTTGGTGTCGGTTCTTGGCGCGGCGTTGATGGCGGTCGCACCCGCCGAGGCAGCACCGGCGGGAAATCCCTATGATCTCGTCGAGCCGGGCACGATCAGCGTGGGAACCGTCGGCGACTCGAAGCCCTACACCTTCACGGACGCGAACGGCCAGTTCGACGGCTTCGACATCGAGCTATTCCGCGACGTCGCCCGCCGCATGGGGTTCGACAAGGATCACGTGACCTTCACGGGCCAGGACTTCTCGGCGCTCCTGCCTTCGGTCGCCAATGGCCGCTTCGACACCGCCGTGGCGGCCATCGGCATCACGGAGCCCCGCAAGAAGGTGGTGGATTTCAGCGACGGCTACCTGGCCGGTTACCTTACCGTGTTGAGCGCCGAACCGGGCATCAAGGGGGTCGACGACCTCGCGGGCAAGCGGCTCGGCGTCGTGCAGGGCACGCTGCAGGAAACCTACGCCCGCGAACACTTCATCAAAGCCGACATCGTCGATTTCCCCGATAACAACGCCGGCGTCTCGGCCCTGAACAGCGGCTCGATCGACGCGCATTTCCTCGATTACGAGGCCGCCAAGCAATATGGCGATCAATACAAGGGCCTGACGCTCGCCATCAACATCCCTTCCTTCGACGCGCCGGCCGGCTTCGCGGTCCGCAAGGGCAACGTCGCCTTCCGGGCGGCGCTGAACAAGGGCCTGCATGAGGCCATGCAGGACGGCACCTGGAAGGCCCTCTACGCCAAGTGGTTCCCCGGCTCCCCGATGCCGGCGGACTACCTGCCGAAGTAAGCCGGTCGCGCCGGGCCGCAGCGCCGTTTCCGCGACAGGGCATCATGGGCTTCTTCGAGATCATCAGCCGCAGTTTCTTCGACTGGCCCGCCATGGCGGCGGTTCTGCCGAACATGATCCGGGTCGGGCTGAAGAACACGCTCGTCCTGGCGGTCGCATCCACCGCCCTCGGCATCGCGATCGGCCTGGTCCTGGCCCTGATGGGCATCGCCCGCACGGCCTGGATCCGGGTGCCGGCCCGGATCTATACGGATGTATTCCGGGGCCTGCCCGCCATCGTCACCATCCTGCTGATCGGGCAGGGCTTCGCCCGGCTCGGACGGCAGATCTTCGGCCCGTCGCCCTATCCGCTCGGCATCCTGGCGCTCAGCCTCATCGCCGGGGCCTATATCGGCGAGATCTTCCGCTCGGGCATCCAAAGCGTCGAGCGCGGCCAGCTCGAGGCCGCCCGCGCGCTCGGCATGACCTACCCGAAGGGCATGCGGCTCATCGTGATCCCGCAGGGCGTGCGCCGGGTCCTGCCGGCGCTCGTCAACCAGTTCATCGGCAACATCAAGGACTCGAGCCTCGTTTATTTCCTCGGTCTCCTGGCCTCCGAGCGCGAGTTGTTCCGGGTCGGGCAGGATCAGGCCGTGGTGGCGGGCAACCTGTCGCCGCTCATGCTGGCCGGGCTCTTCTACCTGCTGATCACGGTACCGCTCACCCATCTTGTGAACGCCATCGACCGCCGCTTGCGCACCGGCCGCCGTCTCGCCGCGCCGGTGAGCGGCCTCGCCGAGGTGGGCGAAGTCGCGGCGGTGGCGGCTTCCGGCGACGCTGCCGCCGCAGCGGCCCGGCAGAAGGGCGCGCGGCTCGACGTCGTCGGGCTCGACATGGCTTATGGGCAATATCCCGTGCTGCGCGGCGTCGACCTTTCGGTCGCGGCCGGCAGCATCACATGCATCATCGGGCCGTCCGGCTCCGGCAAGTCGACCCTGCTGCGCTGCCTCAACCGCTTGGCCGAGCCGCAGGGCGGCGATATCCGCCTCGACGGGACAAGCGTGCTGCGCATCAAGCCCGACCGGCTGCGCCGCCGGGTCGGCATGGTGTTCCAGCAATTCAACCTCTTCCCCGACCACACCGCGCTCGGCAACGTCATGCTCGCCCTGCGCAAGGTGAAGGGGATCGGCGGCGTCCGGGCCCGCGCGATCGCGGCGCGGCGGCTCGCCGAAGTCGGGCTCGCCAACCGGATGGATCACCGCCCCATCAACCTGTCGGGCGGCCAGCAGCAGCGCGTCGCCATCGCCCGCGCCCTGGCGCTCGAGCCCGCGCTGATGTTGTTCGATGAGGTGACGAGCGCGCTCGATCCCGAACTGGTCAAGGGCGTGCTGACCCTGATGGCCGAGCTCGGTCGCAGCGGCATGACCATGGTCGTGGTGACGCACGAGATGAACTTCGCCCGCCGCGTCGCCGACCAGGTGGTGTTCATGGACGAGGGCACCGTGGTCGAGGTCGGGCCGCCGGAGGCGATCTTCGGGGCGCCGCAAAGCCCGCGCCTGAAGCGCTTCCTGTCAGAGGTGCTTTGAGCGGCCCTGCCGCAGCAACGTAACGGAGGAGCGCCATGCGCAAGGTTCAGTGGGGCGTGCTCAGCACGGCCCAGATCGGCACCAACCACGTCATCCCGGCGATGCAGAAGGGCGAGCTCTCGCATATCGCCGCCATCGCGTCCCGCGGCCTCGACAAGGCACAGGCCGCCGCGGCGGCGCTTGGCATCGAGCGCGCCTACGGCAGCTATGAGGACCTTCTGGCCGATCCGGCGATCGAGGCCGTCTACAACCCGCTGCCCAACCACCTGCACGTCCCCTGGAGCCTGAAGGCGCTCGAGGCGGGCAAGCACGTCCTGTGCGAGAAGCCGGTGGCGCTCACGGCCGCCGAGGCCGAGACCCTCGCGGCCGCGGCGACCCGCACGGGCAAGGTCGTGGCCGAGGCCTTCATGGTGCGCCACCACCCGCAATGGCGGATCGCCAAGGAGATCGTCGACAGCGGGCGCATCGGCGCGGCGCGCGCGATCCAGACGGTCTTCGCCTACCACCTCACCGATCCGTCCAACATCCGCAACCAGGCCGGTATCGGCGGCGGCGGCCTCTACGACATCGGCTGCTACGCCATCGCCACGGCACGCACCATCTTCGGCGGGGAACCCGAGCGCGTCGCCGGCCTGTTCGACATCGACCCCATGCTCGGCACCGACCGTATGGTGAGCGGCCTCGCGGCTTTCGGGGACGGCCGGACGCTCGGCTTCGTCTGCGGAACGCAGCTCGTGCCGTGCCAGCGGGTCGAGATCCTCGGCACGAAGGGCCGGATCGAGATCGCCATCCCGTTCAACGCGCCGAACGACCTGCCCGGCCGCATCGCGGTCGACGACGGCCGCGACCTGACGGGTGGCGGCCGAGAGGTCATCACCGTGCCCCTGGCGGATCAGTACACCCTTCAGGGCGACGCCGTGTCCCGGGCCATCCTGCGCGAGGCGCCGCTCGCCTGGGGCCTGGACGATGCCGTCGCCAACATGCGGGTCATCGACGCCTTCTTCCGGGCCGCCCGGTCGGGCGGCTGGGAGCGCCCCTGAGCCGTCCCGCTCCACCACCCGTTTCCAGCAAGGTCATCCCGATGCCAACCCAATCCCCCGCCCTCCGCGTCGTCGTCATCGGCGGCGGCATCTTCGGCGTGTCGTCCGCGCTGCAACTGGCGCGCCGAGGCGCCGACGTGACGCTGGTCACCGAGGGCAGCTTCGCGGCGGGCGCGTCGGGGCGCTCGCTGTCCTGGCTCAACTCCTCGCGCAGGCGGTCGCTTCCCTACCATCACCTCCGCATGGCCGGCATCGACCGCTACCGCACCCTTGCGGCCCGTCACCCCGGCCTGCCGTGGCTGCGCTTCGACGGCGGCCTCACCTGGGATGCCGAGGACGGAACCAACGAGATCGCGGCCGCCTACGCCTATGAGCGCAGCCTCGGCTACGACTCCACATGGCTCCAGGCCGACGAGATCGCCGCCGCGACGCCCGGCGTCGATCCGCGCACCGTCACGTCCCCCGGCGCGATCTTCAACCCGGGGGAGGGCTGGGTGGACCTTCCGTCCCTGATCCGGCATCTCCTGCCCGCCTTCGAAGCCCATGGCGGCCACATGGTCGCGGAGGCCGGGCCCGCCCGCGTCGAAACCGCGAACGGCCGCGTCACGGGCGTGGTCGCCGCCGAGGCGGGCCGCTTCGAGGCCGACGCCGTGCTGGTGGCGGCCGGGCCCGCCACCCCGAAGCTGGTGGCCGGGAATGGCATCACCATCCCGGATGCGACGCCGGTCTCGCTGCTGCTCGAGACGGAGCCGGTCGAAACCCAGCTGCGCGCCGTGCTGAACACACCGCGCGTGGCGATGCGCCCGACCCCGCGCGGCACGCTCGTGCTCGATTCGGCATGGTCGGAGGAGGAGGTCGTCACCCGCCCGGACGGCAGCCACGAGGTCCGGCAGAGCACGCTCGACGGGCTGCTGGCCGAGGCCTCCAAGGTGCTGGCCGGCAACCCGGCATTGCGGCTGGCGCGCTATGGCGTCGGCCCGAAGCCGATCCCCTTGGACGGCGAGCCGGTGTTCGGCGCGGTCGCGGGCATCGCCGGCTACCATGTCGCCTTCAGCCACAGCGGCGCCACGCTCGGCCTCATCGCCGGCGAGTTGCTGGCCGAGGAGATCGTGACGGGAGCGCCGCACCCGATGCTGGCGCCGTTCCGGGCCGCGCGCTTCGGCTGAAGCAGCGCGGCGCCTCAGGCGGCGCGCAGTTCCTCGGCCACGAGGCTGGCCCAGAAGGTCGCCCCGATCGGCAGCAGCGCGTCGTTGAAATCGAAGCCAGGGTGGTGGAGCGGCTTGCCCACCATGCCGGCGCCCAGGAAGAAGTAACTGCCCGGCACCACCTTCAGCATATAGGCGAAATCCTCGCTGCCCATCGAGGGCCGCGCCATCTCGACCACCTGGTCGGGGCCGGCGAAGCGCCGCGCGACCCGGCGGACGGTCTCGGTCTCGACCGGGTGGTTGACGGTGGCGTCGTAGCTGCGCTGGTAGTCGACCACCGCCGTGCAGCCGTAGCTCGCCGCCTGGGCCGTGACGAGGTCGCGGATGCGCCGTTCGAGCAGGTCCCGCACGGCCGGGTCGAAGGAGCGCATGCCGAGCACCAGGGCCACGCGGTCCGGGATCACGTTGCTGGCGGACCCGCCGTTGAAGGCCCCCACGGTCAGCACAATCGGGTCCATCGGATGCACGGTGCGCGACACGACGGTCTGCAGCGCCATGACGATGCTGGCGCCGGCCACGATCGAATCGCGGGTGTCCTGCGGCTCGGCCCCGTGGCCGCCGAGGCCCTGCACCGTGACCGTCGCCTCGTCGACGGCCGCCATGATGGGGCCGTCGCGCAGCGCGAACTGGCCGAGCGGCCGGCCAGGTTCGTTATGGAGGGCGTAGACCGCGTCGTAGGGAAAGCGCCGGAACAGCCCTTCCTCGACCATGATCCTGGCCCCGCCAACGTTCTCCTCCGCCGGTTGGAAGATCAGGTGCACGGTGCCGTCGAAGGCGCAGCGCTCGGCCAGCAGCTTGGCTGCGCCCAGCAGCGTCGCCGTATGCCCGTCATGGCCGCAGGCGTGCATGACGCCCGCGGTCCGGCTGGCATAGGGCAGGTTCGTCTCCTCGGCGATCGGCAAGGCGTCCATGTCCGCCCTGAGCCCGACGGCGCGGCGGCCCGACCCCTTGCGGAGCGTGCCCACGACCCCCGTCGCGGCGAGGCCGCGATCGACCGCGTAGCCGAGGCTCGCGAGTTCGCGCGCCACGATCTCCGCGGTCCGGACCTCGGTGAGGCCGATCTCCGGGTGGGCGTGGAGGTCGCGCCGGAGCGCCACCAAGGCGGACAGGTGGTCGGGCGGGAGGTCGGATGGGTGCATGGGATCAACGGCGCGCGGCGGAGAAGCGGCGTTCGGCGAGCCCGAAGAGCAGCACCAACCCGCGCCGGCGACGATCTTCCCACTTGCGCCAGGCGTAGAGGCCGGCGCCCGAATAGGCCATGGCGAGGCCGAACACCACGGTCGGCAGGCCGAACTGCTCGAAGCCGAGCAGCGTTGCGAGGCCCCAGCCACAAGCGGGCGCTCAAGTCGCAGCAGGTCTGGGCCGTTCGCTTCTGGCTTGATCGCGAAGGTAGGCTTCGCGACCAGGCCATGTTCGATCTCGCGATCGACAACAAGCTGCGCGGCTGCGGGACGGCCCGTTTAATTCGAGTTGCTCGACCCGACGCGGGCCAGCATCTTGGCTTGGCCGGAACGCCGGGGTGGAACGCTGGATGACTTCGTCTTCCCGAGCCGGATCGACCATTCCACGCACATGGGCACGCGCCAGCATGCGAGGCTTGTCGACGAGTGGGTCACCGCATCGGGCTCCGACCTGAGGACCAGCACAGGCTCCAGACCCGGAAGGCACCTTTCGATTGGAGCCGTATCGACGGTCCGGCAACGGAGGCGCGCGCATGGTCGCCAACCGTCGGGCTGCACATGGCCGAGGCATCCCAGAAGAGTGTCTGGTCAGGCGCCGTAGCCAACGATCCCCTTGACCTCGAGAAAGTCGTGGATGCCGAAATCGGCGTATTCGCGTCCGTTGCCGGACTGCTTGTAGCCGCCGAACGGGGCGTGGGTGTCCCAGTCGGGATAGTTGATCTGCACCTGTCCGGCCTGGAGACGCGCTGCCACGCGCCGCGCGTGGGCCAGGTCCGTCGACTGCACGTAGGCCGCTAGGCCATAAACCGTGTCGTTGGCCATCGCGATCGCCTCCTCCTCGTCGCGGTAGGACAGGATCGACAGGACGGGGCCGAAGATCTCCTCGCGGGCAATCGTCATCTCCGGCCGAACGTGGCCGAACACGGTCGGGCGCACGTAATAGCCGCGGGTGAGGTGCTCGGGGCGGCCCGGACCACCGGTCACCAGCGTGGCACCCTCGGCGATGCCGGTCTCGATCAGGCGCTGGATTTTGTCGAACTGCGCCTGGCTGATCACGGGACCGAGCACGGTCGCTTTGTCCTGCGGAGGACCGACCCGTTGCGCTTCGGCTGCGGCGCGGGCGATCGCCAGGACCTCGTCGTGCCGGTCGGCCGGCACCAGCATGCGGGTGGGCGCGTCGCAGGACTGGCCCGAGTTGCCAAGGCACGCCTCGACGCCCAAACGCACCGCCACGGTGAATTCAGCGTCGGGCAGAACGATGTTGGGCGACTTGCCGCCGAGTTCCTGGGCGACGCGCTTCACGGTGTCGGCCGCCG
>NZ_JARPVX010000117.1:0-8414 GCF_033947565.1 Lichenihabitans sp. Uapishka_5 | reverse complement strand
GCCGAGGCCCGAGCCCGGGCGGGAGCGCGCGCCTTCGAGCCGGACGAAGCGGTTCAGCACGCGGGCGCGATCGGCCTCCGGAATGCCGGCGCCTCGGTCGGTGACGCCGATCAGCGCGAAGCGCCCGTCGCGGCGCGCCACGACCCGGACCTCGCCACCCTCGTGGCGCCCTGCAGCCTCGGCCTCCGCCACCCCGTATTTCAAGGCGTTGTCGACGAGGTTCGCGAGCGCCTGGCTCAACAATTCTCGGCTGCCGCGCACCGGCAAAGCGGCCTCGGCCTCGACGCGGAACGGTACGCCCCGGTCCTCGGCCAGCGGCTCGTAAAGCTCGCCGACGTCCCGGGCTACGTCGGCGGCATCGAAATCCGTCATGCCTTCCCGGCCCGATCCGGCCTCGGCCCGGGCGATCATCAGCAGCGCGTTGAAGATGCCGATCATGCCGTCGGCCTCCTCGATCACCTTGCCGAGCGCCGCACGGTCGTGTTCGGGGTCGGCGGGGCGGCGCAGCGCCTCCTCGGCGCCGTTGCGTAGCCGCGTCAAAGGCGTGCGGAGGTCGTGCGCGATATTGTCCGACACCTCCTTCATGCCGGTCATCAGGGTGCCGATCCGGCCGATCAGCGCGTTGAGATTGGCCGCGAGCCGGTCGAGCTCGTCGCCGGTGCCGGAAATCGGCAGGCGGCGGCTCATGTCGCCCGTCGCCATGATGCCGCGCGCCGTGCCGCTCATCGCATCCACCCGGCGCAGCACCCGCCGCGCCACGAACAAGCCCCCGACGAGGCCGATCGCCACGAGCCAAAGCAGCGAGATGGCCAAGGCATGGGTCATCACGGTGCGCAGGTTCTCGCGCTCGTCGAGGTCGCGGCCGACCAGCAGGCGGAAGCCGCCCGGCAGCTGGAAGATGCGTGCCAGGGCCAGATGGGTCATCTTGGCTTCGGCCGGCTTGCTGTAGGGCGTCTCGATCAACCCCGTGCGCTCCACCGCGGCGGGCGGCAGGTTGCCGACATTGCCGGTGATGGTTTCGCCGGCGAAATTGGTCACGAGATAAAGAGACGAGCCCGGCACCCGGGTGCGACGGTCGATGGCCTCGACGAGCTGCCGGATGCCGCCCACCTCATATTGCTCGGCCAGCCCCGTGATCTCGGCCTGGATGGTCTGGGTGATCTGGTCGTTGAGGAGGCCGTTGACGTTCCAGGCCACGCCGCCGAGCACAAAGGCCGAGCCGATGGCGAAGATCACCAGATAGGCGATCGACAGCTTGAAGGCGGTCGTGCGCGACACCTTGGACAACGAGAGCGGATTGCGCTCGCGGTGGCGAAGATCGCGCTGCACAGCCCGCAGGGCCTTGATGCCGCGCCGGAAGCGGTGGCGCCATTCGCGACTGGCCGCTGACACGGGCTGACCGGCGCGACCGACCGTTTCACGTTGCGGCGCTGGAACCACCCTCGCCTCCCCGGGTGCCACGCGCCCTATGGGGCCCCGTCCCGCACCATGTAGCCAGAGCCGCGCACGGTCTGCAGCAGCGGCGTGTCCGACCCCTTGTCGATCTTGGCCCGCAGCCGGGAGATATGCACGTCGATCACGTTGGTCTGCGGGTCGAAGTGATAATCCCACACGTTCTCGAGCAGCATGGTGCGGGTCACCACCTGCCCGGCATGCTTCATCAGGTATTCGAGCAGCCGAAACTCGCGCGGTTGCAACGCGATCTCCTTGCCGTCGCGGGTCAGCTTGTGGCTGAGGCGATTCAGCTCCAGCGGACCGACCCGGTAGCTCGTGGCCTCGCCGGGTTCCCCGGGCTTGCGGCGGCCGAGCGACTCGACCCGGGCCAGCAGTTCCGAGAACGCATAGGGCTTCGACAGATAATCGTCGCCGCCGGCCCGCAAGCCCGTGACGCGATCGTCGACCTGGCCCAGGGCCGACAAGATCAACACCGGCGTGTCGTTCTTCTCGGCCCGCAGGCGGCCGATCAGCGACAACCCGTCGACCCGCGGCAGCATGCGATCGACGATCAGCACGTCATGCGGGCTTTCCTGGGCGAGTTCGAACCCCGACGCGCCATCATCCGCGACATCGACCACATGGCCGGCTTCGCTGAGGGCCTTGGCGAGATAGGACGACGCTTCCCGATCGTCCTCGACGATGAGGATCCGCATGCTGGGCATCTTAGGGCTCGGGTGGGGAGAAGAGCAAAGCGAATCGAGGCGGGCGCCCGCGCGAGGCGGGCGCCCTGGCCGGATCAGCCGGCCGTGCCGGTCGCCAAGGCCACGAAGCGGGTGTTGTCACCCGACTTGACGCGCAGCAGCACGGCCTTGTGGCCATCCTTCTTGGCGTCCTCGAAGGCCTGCTTGACCTCCGACGGCTTGCTGACGGACTTGCCGCCGACGTCGAGGATGACGTCGCCGGTGTTCAGGCCCTTCTGGGCCGCGGTGCCGTCCGGATCAATGTCCGAGATCACCACGCCGGTCTTGCCCGCCCCCGCGATGGAGGCCGCAGGCGACAAGGTCATGCCGTAGGACGTCATCTGCGACGCGGCGGCGTCGCTGTTCGGGTTCGCGCCGGCGTCGGCCTTGGCTTCCTTGTCGGCCGGCAGGGTGCCGAGCGTCATGTTCAGGTGCTTCTCGGCACCGTCGCGCCACACGGTGAGATCGACCTTCTTGTCCGGACCCATGCCGGCGATCTTGCGGGCAAGCTCACGCGGCCCCTCGATCGCATCGTCATTGACCGACGTGATGACGTCACCCGACTTGACGCCCGCATCGGCGGCCGGCGAACCCTTCTGCGGTTCGGCCACCAGGGCGCCCTTGGTGCCCTTCAGCCCAAGCGAGTCGGCGATCTCTGCCGTCACGGGCTGGATCTGCACGCCGATCCAGCCGCGCGCCACTGATCCATGGTCCTTGAGGTCCTGGATCACCGACTTGGCCACCTCGGTCGGGATCGCGAAGCCGATGCCGACGCTGCCGCCCGACGGCGAGAAGATCGCCGTGTTGATGCCCACCACCTGACCGGCCGTGTTGAAGGTCGGGCCGCCCGAATTGCCCCGGTTCACCGGCGCGTCGATCTGCAGGAAATCGTCGTACGGGCCGGCGCCGATGTCACGGCCACGGGCCGAAACGATGCCGGCCGTCACCGTGCCGCCAAGGCCGAACGGGTTGCCGACCGCGATGACCCAATCGCCGACACGCGGCGCCTTGTCGGCCCACGGCACGTATTGGAAGCTCTGGCCGTCCTTGCCCTTCACCTTGACGAGCGCAAGGTCGGTCTTCTTGTCGGTGCCGATCACGGTGGCGGGAAGCGTCGAGCCGTCCTGCAGCGTGACCGTCACATCGGTCGCATGCTCGACCACGTGGTTGTTGGTGACGAGATAGCCATCACCCGAGATGAAGAAGCCCGAGCCCTGGGCCTGGCCGGTATGGGGCTTGGCATGGGGCATGTTGCCTTGGCCGAACTGGCGGAAGAAGCGCTCGAGCGGGTCGCCCTTCGGAATGTTGGGCATCTGCGGCGCGCTGTTGTCGTCGTCGCTCGCGTCTTCGGTGATCTTTACCTTGACCGACACCACGGCCGGGCTGACGCGGTCCACCACATCGGCAAAGGAGCCGGGCGCGATCTGGTCGGGTTTCGGCTGGGCCTGGATCTGCTGGGCGAGCGCAGGCTCGCTGCCGAACAGATGGGTCTGCGCCACGCCACCGCCCACGACCGCGAGGGCCACGGCGCCGAGGAGCGCGGTGCGGACCGGGCTACGACGGTCGAGGGCCGGGCGGCGGGCGCCATCCGTGGTCCGGTTGCTATCAGGCGTGAACATCGGTCGTCTCCTGGAAGTCTGAGCCACGGCGCGGTGCCGATCTCATGCCGCGGAAGATGGGGGACGGCGGATTACACCACCATTTCCCCCGGGTGAATTGTTGGTAAGAGTAAGCTGGATTTCAACGTCGGCCGAAGCCGGGACGGCGTTCGCCTCACCCCGAATGGGGCTCGCGCAGCAGCGCCGCGAGGCGCGCCACCTCGGCCGCGTCGAGCGGCGGCGCGGCTTCCGCCTGTCCCTGGGCGCGCCGCGCCAGGAGAACACCGCCGAGGCCCGCCGCCAGCACCAGCGCGGGCGCCCCCCAAAGCAGCAGCGTTTCGGGGCTGAAGGGCGGCTTCAACAAGATGAAATCGCCGTAGCGGCTGACGAGGTAATGCTCGATGGCGGCATCGTCATCGCCGGCCCGCAGGCGCTCGCGCACCAGGAGCCGCAGGTCGCGAGCCAGCGGCGCGGCGGAATCGTCGATCGACTGGTTCTGGCAGACGAGGCAGCGCAGGCCGGACGACAGCGCGCGCGCCCGGGCTTCGAGCGTCGGATCGGCCATCACCTCGTCGGGCTGCACGGCCCAGGCCGGGACGGCTAGGTTCCAGACCAGCAGGGCAAAGGCCGCGAAGGCGGCAAGGCGGCGCAACAGCTTCATTCGGCCGGCTGGCCCAGCGGCGACAGGGCTCGAGCCGACCGGCGGGCGAAGCCGATGCGCAGGCGCCTGTCGCTGAGGCAGAGAACACCACCGAGGCCCATGACGATGGCGCCGATCCAGATCAGCGTCACGAGCGGCTTCCAGAACAGCCGTGCGTCGATGCTGCCATCGGAATGGCGGTCACCCAGACTGATGTAGACCTGGCCAAGCCACAGCGTCTCGATGCCGGCCTGGCTGACGGTGGCCTGCCGGGTGCGAAAGGTGCGGCGCGCCGGCGTCACGCTGGCCACATGGGCGCCGCCCTGCCGCAGGTCGATGCCGACCAGGTCTTCGTCGTAGTTCGGCCCGGGGCGCTCCTTCGTGTCGATCACCACGGCCTGGTAGGGGCCGAGCGCGACCGCGTCGCCCGGCCGGATCGCCTGGATCCGTTCGACGCCCCAGCCGGTCGCGGCGAGGCCCAGCAGGGTCAGGCCGAGCCCTGCATGGGCAAAGGCCGCCCCCCAGGCGGACCGCGGCAGACCGACCAAGCGAAAGAAGATGCTGGCCAGCGGCTGGCCCGGGATGCCGCCCCGGCGCAGCACGTCCGTGAAGGCGCCGACCACGAGGTAGAGCCCCAGCGCCACCCCGAACGGCGCCAGCACGGGGCCGCCATGCCGCACGGCCAGCAGCACCACGCAGGCCACGAGACCGATGACAGCCGCAAGCGTCAACCGCTGGGCGGCGCCCACGAGGTCGCCGCGTTTCCAGGCCAGTGACTGACCGACCGGCGCGATCAGCAGCACCGCGATCATCAAGGGCCCAAAGGTGAGGTTGAAGAACGGCGCCCCGACCGAGATCTTGTCGCCGGTGAGCGACTCCAGCGCCAGCGGGTAGAGCGTGCCGGTCAGCACGGTGGCGCAGCACGTGGTGAGCAGCAGGTTGTTGAGCACCAGCGCGCCTTCGCGCGACACGGGCGCGAAAAGGCCGCCCTGGCGCAGCCGCGGCGCCCGCCAGGCGTAAAGGCCGAGCGAGCCGCCGATGAACACCACCAGGATCAACAGGATGAAGACGCCGCGGCGCGGGTCGTTGGCGAAGGAATGTACCGAGGTCAGCACGCCCGAACGCACCAGAAAGGTGCCGAGCAGCGACAGCGAGAAGGTCAGGATGGCCAGAAACAGCGTCCAGGTCTTGAGCGCCTCGCGCTTCTCCATCACGGCGAGGCAATGCAGCAGCGCCGTGCCGGCCAGCCACGGCATCAGCGAAGCATTCTCGACCGGGTCCCAGAACCAGAAGCCGCCCCAGCCGAGCGTGTAATAGGCCCAATAAGACCCCATCGCGATGCCGAGCGTCAGGAACACCCAGGCCGTGAGCGCCCAGGGCCGCACGGTGCGGGCCCAAACGGCGTCGACGCGGCCACCGATGAGAGCCGCGGCCGCGAAGGAGAAGACGATCGAGAACCCGACATAGCCGAGGTAGAGCAGCGGCGGATGGATGGCGAGGCCTGGGTCCTGCAGGATGGGGTTGAGGTCCCGACCCTCGATCGGCGGCCCCGCAACGCGGGTGAAGGGGTCGGAGGTCAGCAGGATGAACAGGAGGAACGACGCCGCGATCCAGGCCTGAACCGCCAGCGTGTTGGCCCGGAGGTCGGCCGCCATGCCGCGCCCGAACAGCGCCACGAGGCCGCCGAACAGCGCCAGGATCAGCACCCACAACAGCATCGAGCCTTCGTGGCTGCCCCAGACGCCCGACACCTTGTAAAGCAGCGGCTTCGTCGAATGGGAGTTTTCCAGCACATTCAGTACCGAGAAGTCCGACGACACATGCGCATAGGTGAGCGCCGCGAAGGCGAGGGCCACGAAACCAGCCTGGCCGAGCGCCACGGGTGCCGCCGTACCGACCAGCGACGGATCACGCCGCACCGTGCCCCAGATCGGCAGCACGGATTGCACCAGCGCCAGCGCCAGCGCGAGAACAAGGGCGTAATGGCCCGCTTCGACGATCACGCGCGCCTCACTGCACCGGGGCCGCGGCCCCGCCCATCATGGCGGCCTGCCCGGCAGGGGGTGCGGCCTGCCCGACAGGGGTTGCGGCCGGCCCGGCAGGGGTCGCGGCCGCCTCCGCGCCATCGCGCCAGAGCCCCTGTCGCTTCAGCTTGTCGGCGACGTCGCGCGGCATGTAGCGCTCGTCGTGCTTGGCCAGCACCGCATCGGCCGTCATGGCGCCGGGGGCGTCGATCACCCCCTCGGCCACGATGCCCTGCCCTTCGCGGAACAGGTCCGGCAACAGGCCCGTGTAGGTGACCGCGACGGTCTTGGCCATGTCGGTCACGGTGAAGCGCACCGTACCGCCCGGCAGATGGTGGACGGAGCCCTGCTCGACGAGGCCGCCGAGGCGCAGCCGGGTGCCGGGGCCGAGCCCTTTGGCCGCCACCTCGGAAGGGGCGTAGAAGAACACGATGGAGTCCCGCACCGCATAAAGCATCAGGCCCATGGCAACGCCGGCGATCGCCAGCGCCGTGCCGATCAGCGTGAGGCGGCGCCCCTTCCGGGTCATCCCTGCGGCTCCAGGCCGAGTTCGTGGGCCAGACCTTCGACCCGGCCCAAACCGCCGGGGTCGGCCGCGAGCCCATGGCGGGCCTCCGCCAGGGCACCCTGGGCCTTGGCGGCGTCGCCCAGCACCACATAGGCGCGCAGAAGCTTCAGCCAGCCTTCGGCATCACGGCCGTCGACCTTGAGGCGCGCCGCCAGGCCATCCACCATGCCCACGATGGCCTGCTGCCGATCGGCCGCAGGCAGCGCCGCGATGGCTGAGGCTTGGGGCCCGCCGGGCCTGTCGGACTGGTTCCGCAGCGCGGCCAACCGGTCCTGCACCATCGGCACCCAGGGGGCCTCGGGCGGCGCCTCCGCCAGCAGCCCCGACCACAGATCCTCGGCCCCGGCGGTGTCGCCCGCCTGGGCGGCCGCAAGGCCGAGGTAGAAGCGGGGCTGCGGCAGGTGCGGATCATCGTCCCGCGCCTTGGCAAAGGCGGCCTCGGCGGCCGGCGGGATCGTGGCGCCTCCCGCCATCAGGGCCTCGCCCAGGCTGACCCGATCCGGGGCGGCTTCGCCCAGCACCGCCAGCTTGCGCTCATAGGCATGCGCCGCATCGGCATATCGGCCGAGCCGCAGGTAGATGGGCGCCAGCAGTGCGAAGCCGCGGCCGTCCTCGGGATGGGCTGCCAGATGGGCCTCGATGCGGGCGATGGCGGCCGGCATGTCGTCGGGATCGGGCGTCGCCAGGCGGGCCGCCAAGGGGCGATCGCGCAGGTCGGGCGCGCCGATCCGGCCGTAAAGCAGAAGGCTGGCGGCGGGAAGCGCGAGCGTCACCACCACCGCAACGGTGAACAGCAAGGGACGGCTGGCCTTCTGCGGTGCCGCCCCGACGCGCGGGGCTGCCGCGGCCAGCAGTCGCCGGCCGACCTCGGCCCGGGAGGCTGCGGCCTCGGCGGGAGACACGAGGCCCTCGGCAACGTCACGATCGAGCGAAGCCCATTGGTCGCGGTAAAAAGACAGGTCGTCGCCGGCGAGCGGCATGGCGACCGCCCCGCGCGGCTTCGACAGCGGCCATACCACGCAAAGCACGGCCACAAGCGTCAGCAGGGCGATGACGACCCACAGCATGACGACCCGTCACCCTGGCCCAGGGCCGAAGCCTGCGTTCAGCCGGTGATGCGCCATGTCCCGTCCGGAGCCTTGCAGCCGGTTCCCTTGCCGGTCGCGGGGCGGCCCGCGATGTAGATCGTATGGGAAAAGTCCCGGCAGCCGTCGGGCGTCGGGCTGCCGCTGAGCGCCACGAAGCCGTAGGTGCCCTTGAGGCCGCGCCACGTCTTGCGATCGCCCGCCGCGAGCGCGTCCTGCTCGGCCTGGAAGGCCCGCTGCCGGTCGGCATCCGCCAGGCGGGTTCCCGTCGGCCCTTCCAGGAAAGCCCCCATGGAGGGCGCCGGCGCGGGCGGCGGCGGCA
>NZ_JARPVX010000116.1:0-8653 GCF_033947565.1 Lichenihabitans sp. Uapishka_5 | reverse complement strand
CCTGCGGGTCGTTCAGCAGCGCTTCGAGGGCGGTCGACAGCGCGGCGGCGTCCGCCACCGGCCGGGCGCCCCCGGCCGCATCGAGCCCGGCATAAACATCGCGGAAGTTGCCGATCGCCGGCCCGTGCAGCACCGCATTGCCGAGGTTGGCCGGCTCGATCGGATTTTGACCGCCGCCGCCCTCCGGGCCGAGCGACTTGCCCATGAACACGGGCGCGCCAAGGCGATAAAACAAGCCGAGCTCACCCATCGTGTCGGCCACATGCACGTCGGTCGTGGCCGTCACCGGCTCCATGCGCGAGCGGACGGCTGCCGCGAGGCCGAGCCGAGCCGCCTCGGCCTCGATGGCTGTGGCGCGCCCGACGTGCCGGGGCACCAGCACCAGCAGCAGATCGGGCCGATGCGCTTTCAGCGCCGCATGGACGGCCAAGCAGGCGAGGTCCTCGCCCGGCTGGGTCGAGGCCGCCACCCAGACGGACCGTTCCCCGACGGCGGCCCGCAGGATGCGGAGCGCATCGGGGTCGGCGGGCGGCGGCGCGGCATCGTATTTCAGGTTGCCGACCGTCAGCACCGCTGCCGCGCCAAGCCCGCGGTAGCGCTCCGCATCGGCTTCGGACTGGGCCAGCACGGTCGTCAGGCTGCCGAGCAATGACCGCGCCAGCGCCGGCACGCGACGCCAGCGACCAAAGGAGCGGGTCGACATCCGGGCGTTGACGAGCGCGACCGGGATGCCGCGTTGCCGCGCCGCGCCGAGCAGGTTGGGCCAAAGCTCCGATTCGGCGAATAGCACCAGATCGGGCCGCCAATGGTCGAGGAAGCGCCGGGCCGCCGCCGGTCCGTCGAGCGGCACGAACTGGTGCAACGCGCCGGCCGGCAGGCGAACCGCCATCACGGCCGCCGACGACAGCGTGCCGGTGGTGAGCAGCACGGCCAGCTCCGCCGTTCGGAGGCGTTCGATCAGAGGCAGCAGCGCCAGCGCTTCACCGACGCTCGCCCCATGCAGCCACACCAAAGGCCCGGTCGGCCGCGACAGGGCCGCATGGCCGAGCCGCTCCGGCAGGCGGGCGGCATCTTCCTTGCCGTGCCGGAGCCGCCAACGGAGAAAGGCCGGCGCGCCGCGTTCAAGCAGCGCAGTCGCGACGCGGTAACCGCCCCACAGCGGGGCCTCGGGCATCACGGGGCGTCGGCCGCGTCGCGCCGATCGGTACCAAGTTCGCGCGGCCTGGCGCCGGGATCGGGTGTGCCGACAATCGCATAAGCGCGCGCATGCACGGCGTCGAGGCCCTGCTCGACGGCTTGGCGGGCCTGTTCCTGGGTGTCGGCGTCGGCATCGCGGGCAATGCGGATCGGCTCGCCCAGCACCATGGCGCCACGCCCGAAGGGCTTGCCGAGGCTTGCGCGGTCCCAGGACCGGAAGTCGAACCGGCGGCTCGTCACCACGGCCAGCGGATAGATCGGCCGGCCCGACAGGCGGGCCAGGGTGACGATGCCGGGGCCGGCCACGCGCGACACCTTGGGCACATCGGCCGTCATCACCACCGTATAGCCCTCGGTCAAGGTGCGGATCATGTCGAGCAGCGCCGCGGCGCCGCCACGCCGCCGCATCTTCTCGGCCCGCCCGCCCGAGCCGCGGATCGCCTTGACGCCGAGCCGCTTCAACAGCACGGCGTTAAGCTCGGCATCCTTGTGCCGCGAAATCAGGGCCGCGATGCGGGCGCCCGGCGGCCAGGCATAATGGATCATGAAATGCTGCCCGTGCCACATCGCCACGATGGCCGGCAGGTCTGGGGCCACCGCGTCGGGGAAGCCGGGCGGCTCCAGCGTGAAGCGGTTGGTGGCCCGCACCAGACGCAGATAGCCGCTCGCGAGCCAGCTCGCGCCCTCGAGCGCGAACCGCGATTGCAGCAGCCCGGTCATGAAAGGCCGTCAGGCCTGCTTGGACAGATCGTGCTGGGCGGCCGTATCGGGATCGAGGTAGCGGTGCAGGTGCACGATGAAGAAGCGCATCATCGCATTGTCGACGCTCGCCTGCGCGGCGCCGCGCCACGCCGTTTGGGCGGAAGCGAAATCGGGATAGATGCCGACCACCTGCAGGGCCGACGGATCACGAAATGCCGTGCCGTCGAGGCGGGCGAGTTCGCCGCCGAAGACAAGGTGGAGGAGCTGAGGCTTGGCCGATGTGTTGGGCATGGGTCCTCTTAGGACAAAGCCGCCGGGCGGACAATCCGCCGCGGCATGCGGCATTGCTGGTGGATCAGGGCTCAGCCGCGCCCGCGCGGCATGGCCTGCACGAGCTCGAGCAGGGCGGGGTGCAGCGCGCGGCCGCTGCCGAACAGCGGCGGATGGCGCGGCACCGCCTTGTTATAGGCGAGCTTGGCGCCGGTGCCGTCCGTCAACACGCCGCCGGCCTCCTCGAGAATGAGGTCGGCCGCCGCCATGTCCCAATCGTGCGCATTGGCGGACGACATGCCGATGTCGAAGGTCGCGTCCGCGACGCGCACGAACCGGCAGGCGAGCGACGGCACCTTCTCGACAAAGGTCATGTGGCCGCGCGCCGCAAAGGCGCCCACGAAGGTTTGCGGCCCCGCCACGCTGGCCCCCGCCAGGGCGGCCGTGTCGGACGCCTGCAGGGCGGTGCCGTCGCGTTTGGCGCCACCGCCCTTGACGGCGCTGTAGAGCTGGCCCGTGGCCGGCACATAGACGACGCCCGCGACCGGGCGCTCGCCCGACACCAGCGCGACCGACACGGCCCAGGACGTGAGCCCGGCCACGAAGGCGCGCGTGCCGTCGATCGGGTCGACCACCAGCACATCGTGGCGGTTGAGCCGCTCGGGCGAATCCGCCGTCTCCTCCGACAGCCAACCGGCCCGCGGCAAGGCGCCGAGCAGGCGCTTGTGCAGGAAGCGATCGACCGCGAGGTCGGCTTCCGTCACGGGCGATCCGCCGAGCTTGTTGTGGACCTGCGCGACCGTGTGGCCGCCTTCGCGGAAATATTTCATCGCGATCGTGTCGCCAGCGTCCCGGGCCGCCTCCTCGAGGAGCGCCGAAACGGCGTTGAGGTCGTGGATGTCGGTTTCTGACACGGGCGGGCACCTCGCGATCGCGGTGGGGCGGGCAGGCCCCGCGCGTTGCAAGGGCTCTAACCGCCACCGGGACCCCGCGCAAGGTTGCGAATCGGCGCATTGCCAAAGGCTTGGCGGCAGGGCTTCCGCGCCCGTCACCGGAAAGCGCGCAATTTGATGCAATCGGCCAAGTGAACGGCATCCATGCGGGGATCGAGATGGGCGCAACGGCCCGGATCACGGCTGCTTAACCACCCTCCTTAGGGTCTCGGAGGGGGGCGGGACGCCAATCTCAGGGACAGATGAGCGGGCCTTCGAGGCCCCCGCACTCGAGACCCAAGGAGCCGACGATGACCATTCTCCGGACCAACGCCGCCGAGCCCTTCTTTGCCACCAGCCGCCCCGATGCGCGGGCCGATCGTGGACGCCGCGAGATCGCCATCTCGGACACCCACGTAACCATCAACCGCCGCGTCGGCGGCGTCGACATGCATCTGGCGCTGCAGGTGACGGCCTATCGCGGCGTGGCGTTGTGCCTGCAGGCCGGCCAGGACGGCGCCGTGGTGTATCAGGTGCGCCTCGTTCATCCGGACACCGAACTGACCGTGGTGCTCGACGAAGCGCTCGACGACCGCAACATCATCGCCGACTGGCGGCTGTGGGCCCGCGTCCTCAACATGCCGGCCCTGGTCGAGCGCAGCGTCGGCCATTACGAGGTGGCCGAATCCACCCCCGACAGCGTCGAGGCCGACAACGCCCTGCCGCGTCGCCACCGCCCGTCGAAGACCCGGCCGCGCTTCCTCAGCCGCCGCCAGATGGGCGTGCCCGGCGCGCCGGTGATCTATACGGGCGAGCGCGAGATCATCGCCCGCGATTGAGCGTCGTTCCACCGATCCGGTGCCACCTCGGTGCCTTGGCAAGGCGATGAGCCATTCGGCGGATCAGGCGTTCCAGGCGGGACGCGCACCACGCGATGCCGAGACAACAGGCGAGGACGCCCAAAATTGCTGTGGTTCGGGCCAGCCCGTCCCCGGTTGTAGAGCCCAATGCGGTGCCCAGGCTGGCGACGATCGGACCATGGGTGGCGTAGAGCGGGTATGACAATGTCGTACCCAGATTTGCGATGATCTGAGTGGGCCGTCCGACAACCGCGTTCACGCTGGCCGCCACGATGGTCGGCGCGACAAACAGTGTCATCACCCCGTCCCACCATGGCCCCATGATCGCAGGGGGCGGCACCATCAGGTCGAACACCAGCAAGCCATAGCCGACCCACGACGGCAGGCGCGGAAGCCGGTGCCGCGTCGCCTGCAGCGCGATGCCCGCGGCGAACCCGAAGACGGCGCGACCCATGCCGACGCCGATGCTGCCCGGGGTGGCACCGAAATCCACATCCCCGAAACGCAAACAGCCGCCGATGATCAGGATGGCGCCGGTGCCGATCGCCATGGCGAGGACCGCAGACTTGTCGTTGCGTCGCGCCAGGGTCGGCCAGGCGGCGTTGACGACGAGTTCGGCGAACAGCGACCAGGCGGCCGGCGCGAGCGGAAAGGCGTTGTTGCCGGGCGGGGACCCGGACAGCATCGGGATCATCAACAACCCCATAGCGAGCATCATGGCCCGATCCGGGTGGCTGGTGCCGATCGGCATGATGGCGGCGCCAAGCAGGGTGCCGATCCAGATCATCGGCATCAAGCGCGCCAGGCGCCACGCCATGAAGCGGCCCGTGCCGATGCCGCCCGACGCCAGCGCCTCGCCCTTCGCGGTCGCCAGGACAAAGCCGCTGAGAACGAAGAACACGTCGACGGCCGCGTAGCCATGAACAAACGGGACGAAGGGCGCCGCCCCTTGCAGGTGGTAGCCGACGACCGCCAGTGCCGCGATTCCCCGGATGGCATCGAGCATGCGATTGCGGCCGACCGGTTCATCCGAGCGCATGGAGCAACACGGCCCATGCTCATCCGCGAGGCCGACGCGGGCTCACCGCGTTGCGAGAGGGCCGCGACCGGTTCGCCGACCGGGCGTCAAGGGGCTCGGGTCATTCCGGCCCCTCCATGCTTGTGACGAAGGTGGGTTAAGGGTTTCACCATGGCTGCGACGCCGAGCCCCATCAGCGCCGCTCGAACAGCCGCTCGATGTCGGCGAGCTTCAACTTGATGAAGGTCGGCCGGCCGTGGTTGCATTGGCCGGCGCCGGGCGTGCGTTCCATGTCGCGCAGCAGCGCGTTCATCTCGTCGGGTCGCAGCCGTCGCCCGGCCCGCACCGAATGGTGGCACGCCATGGTGGCCAGCACGTGGTCGAGCCGCCGCTCGAGCGGCAGGGCATGGCCGTCGGCCTCCAGGGTTTCGGCCACGTCGCGCAGGAGGCGGACGACGTCGCCGCCTGCGAGCGCCGCCGGCACTTCGCGCACCGAGACGGCCCCAGGCCCGAAGCCGTCCACCACGAGACCCAATTGCTCGAGCAGCGCGGCGGCGTCGAGCAGCCGCGCGATGGCGTCACCCGGCATCTCGACGACGGCGGGGATCAGCAGACTCTGGCGAGGGATGCCGGTCGTGGCGCGCGCGGCCTTCATGCGCTCGTAAACCAGCCGCTCGTGCGCGGCGTGCTGGTCGACCAGCACGATGCCGTCGGGCGTCTGGGCCACGATATAGGTGTCGTGCAATTGCGCCCGGGCGGCGCCGAGCGGCGCCTCCTCGCGTTCGTCGGCCGGCTCGGCCGGGTCCGTCCTGGCGGCGGGCGCAAAGAAGGGCGCGTCTGCCACGACCTCGGCGGCCGCCGACGCGAGGGCCCGGAAGGACGCCTGCGGTGCTTCAGCGAAGCCGGTCGGGGCCTGGGGCGAGCTACGCGCATCCCAGCCGGCCGGACGCGCGCCGGCCCGTTGCGGCGTGAACACGGCGCGGGCCCGGTCGCCGCCCACCGAGGCGGCCCGGTGCAGCGCGCCGCCGATCGCCTCCCGCAAGGCGCCGACCATCAGCCCACGCACGAGGCCGGAATCGCGGAACCGCACCTCGGCCTTGGCCGGATGCACGTTGACGTCGACCTCGCGCGGATCGCAGGCGAGGAACAGCGCCACTACCGGAAAGCGCTCGCGCGGCACGTGGTCGACATAGGCGGCATGCACGGCCGCCACCAGCACCTTGTCGCGCACCGGGCGGCCATTGACGAACAGATACTGCGATTCGCGTGTGGCCCGGTTGAAGGTCGGCACGCCCGCAAAGCCGCTGAGCCGAAACCCTTCGCGCTCGGCCTCGATCGCGAGGGCGTTGTCGACAAAATCGTCGCCGAGGATCTGGCCAAGCCGCTCGAGCTGCCCGGCCGCGGTCGCCAAGCAGGCAGGCCAGTCGAAGCCCGACAGGTTGTCGCCGCTGAGCGTGAACCGCACCCCCTGGGCCGCCATGGCGAGGCGGCGCAGGGGGCCGACCACCGCCTGGGCCTCGGTGCGATCGGTCTTCAGAAATTTCAAGCGCGCCGGTGTGGCGCCGAACAGGTCGCGCACCTCGATAGTGGTGCCGGGCGCGCGGGCGGCCGGGCGCACCGCCCCGACCCGGCCGGCATCGACCGTCAGGGCGGCGCCGGTGCTGTTCGCCTGATGGGTGCGGGACACGATGTCGAGCCGCGCCACGGCGCCGATCGAGGGCAGCGCCTCGCCACGGAACCCGAGCGTGTCGATGCGGGCGAGATCGTCGTTCTCGAGCTTCGAGGTGGCATGGCGCTCGACCGCCAGCGCCAGGTCGTCGGCCGTCATGCCGCAACCGTCGTCGATGATGCGGATCAGGGTGCGGCCACCCCCCTCGATCGCCACCTCGATCGCGCCGGCGCCCGCGTCGAGCGCGTTCTCGACCAACTCTTTCACGGCCGCGGCCGGTCGCTCGATCACCTCGCCGGCCGCGATGCGGTCGATGGTGAGGGGATCGAGGCGGCGGACGGGCATCAGGGGGCTCGCGGTTATGATGTCCGGTGTAGCAGCGCCACCCGGGGGGTCACAAGCCGGGCACGGTCGTCAGCGCCAGCCGAGCGCCGGCGCCACATGGGTCAGGATCGCCTGCATGATATGGGCGTTATAAGCGACGCCGAGCTGGTTCGGCACGGTGAGCAGCAGCGTATCGGCTTCCGCGATGGCTTCGTCGGTCTTCAGCGCCGCGACGAGGCGGTCTGGTTCGTCCGCATAGCTGCGGCCGAAGATGGCGCGGAAGTCATCAAGCTGGCCGATCTGGTCGCGGCTGTCGCCACGGCCGAAATAAGCCCGGTCCTGGTCGTTGACGAGCGCGAAGATCGAGCGCGACACCGACACGCGCGGCGGGCGGGCGTGGCCGGCCGCCGCATAAGCGTCGCGGTAAAGGCGGATCTGCTTGGCCTGCTGGACGTGGAAGGGCTCGCCGGTTTCGTCGGCCTTCAAGGTCGAGCTTTGCAGGTTCATGCCCCGCTGGGCGGCCCAGACCGCCGTGGCATTCGATCCCGAGCCCCACCAGATGCGGTCGCGCAGGCCTTCCGAGACCGGTTCGAGCCGCAGCAGGCCGGGCGGGTTCGGGAACATCGGCCGCGGGTTCGGCGCGGCGAAGCCCTCGCCCTTCAGCAGCTCCAGAAAGGTTTCCGCGTGGCGGCGTCCCATGTCGGCCTCGGTTTCGCCCGGGCGCGGCGCATGGCCGAAGTGCCGCCAGCCGTCGATCACCTGCTCGGGCGAGCCACGGCTGAGGCCGAGCTGCAGCCGGCCGCCGCCGATAAGGTCGGCCGCGGCGGCGTCCTCGGCCATGTAAAACGGGTTCTCGTAGCGCATGTCGATGACGCCGGTGCCGATCTCGATGCGGCGCGTCCTGGTTCCGACGGCCGCCAGCAACGGGAACGGCGAGGCGAGCTGCCGGGCGAAATGATGCACGCGGAAATAAGCCCCGTCGGCGCCGAGTTCCTCGGCCGCCACCGCGAGGTCGATCGATTGCAGAAGCACGTCGCGGGCCGACCGGGTTTCAGAGCCACGGGCAGGCGACCAATGACCGAACGACAGGAAGCCGATGCGTTTCATGGCGTGGACTCCGTGGCCCGTTGCGGGTTCGATCGAGCGCGTTGCGGCTGATTAGGGCGCAGCCGCGACCGCCCGCAAGAAGGCACAAGCTTGTGACCGGCCGAGGCAGGCCGCCTTCTCAGCGCGGACGGACCAGCCTTACCCGGCGCCGCCGGGCCGCATCGCCACCCAGATGACGTGCGACGTGCCCTTGCGGCCTTGCGCCCGCACCGAATGTTCGGCCACCAGGAAGCCTGCCCGGTCGAGCTGCCGGCCAAAGGCGCGATCCGGGAACGCCGACCACACCGCCAAGGCGCCGCCCGGCACCAGCGCCGTGAAGGCGGCGCGGAGGCCCTTCGGGCCATAAAGCCCGTCGTTGCCGTCACGCGTCAGGCCGACCGGCCCGTTGTCGACATCGAGCAGGATGGCGTCGTAGCGGGCGCGCCCGGCCTGCAGCCTGCGGGCGACGTCGCCGAGCTGGATGTCGACCCGCGGGTCGGCCATGGCGTCCCCCGACAGGTGGGCCAGCGGCCCGCGGGCCCATTCGACGACGGCGGGCACGATCTCGGCCACCTCGTCGGCCGCGGCCGGGCCG
>NZ_JARPVX010000115.1:0-8802 GCF_033947565.1 Lichenihabitans sp. Uapishka_5 | reverse complement strand
CGGACCCACCCTTAGTTCACGCCGCCAGCTGTCCCAAAAAGCCTGACGACGGACAGTCTGGTCGAGTCAGTGTGACGTCACTGGATTGAGGCGGCATCGGCGGCGGCCATCGCCATTTCCTCGTGGCTGTCCCTAATCGCGTCGAGCACCGCTTGGGGGTCGGCCGGCGAGGACATCGCGACCGCTTCATGATCGACACGATCCCGGATCGTCGGCATGTCACGGCGTAACTCTTCCAGGAGTCGGATGATCTTGGCCGATTTCTGGTCGCCCAATATGGCCAGCTCAAGCGTCAGTTGATCGCGGTGACTGGCGAGCTCGTCGTCTCGCCGCTGCGTCGTCAGGATCATCACGGTCACGTAAAGGGCCGCCAAGCTCACGACCATTTCGAGCCAGGCAAATGGCGGCTCGTCCCAGGGCGAGTGTCCAAGCGCCATCACGGCGAGGTTGAGGACGATCCATCCGACCACAGCCACGGTCAGCCAGAGGATGAAGACCGGTCGACCCACGCGGCCGGTCAGGTCCTCGATGATCTTCTGGAACGGGGTCGCGCGCTTCTTGTGTTCCGAATGCAATCGGGCGATGGCCTCGACCGTGCCTTCGATGTGGGCCGGAAGGATCGCTGTCCGTTCGGGCTCAGCCATGATGCGTGCCGATGGTGAAAGCGCCGCCGTCGATCATCGGGATTCCCCGGCGACGGAGCCCTTCGATGAACACCGGGCGACACCCGGCGTTCAGCTTGGAAACGTTGAGCCTCATGCAGGCTAGCAGGGCGTCCTCATCGGGGTACGTCGCGCTGCAAAGGGCCACGGCATCGCTCTCGCATGCCGCACGTTCGATCCCGGTAACCTGGTACTTGCCTTCGGCCCTGGCGGGAGCGGTCCAGCCGACCACGGCCAATACCAGGCACGTCGCGATCATTGTTTTCATCGGCGTCAAGCTCAGTTTCGAGGCCACTGCGTGCAGTATCCCTGCTCGCCGAGGTTCGAGAAGGAAGGAGGACGCGGGTCGGTCACCCTTGTCGGCCATGGTGGGCCGGATCAAGCGTGCCTGCATCCGTGTCGCTCGCTCTCGGTGGCTGGCGCTTTCACGCCAGCCACCGCTGGTCGATCAGACCGTGGCGCGACGCACGACCGTGGCGGCCGCGAGACGACGCTGGACGGCGGCCGAGCCGCCGAAGGCAGCCGCAACGGCACCGAGAAGGAACGTGCCGAAGGCGAGAAACGAACCGGTCGAGGCAGCGCTGGCGCTGGCATCGGCGGCGGCTTTCGCCTTCTGGATCGCCTGGTCCTTGGCGGCGGTCAGCTTGGCCTGCGTGTCGTCGAACTTCTTGGTGGCTTCGGCCGGCGTGACATGCATCTGGGCGGCCATAATTGCGACGATGCGGGATTTGGCAGCCGGAGCGTCATCGCCACCCATTGCGTAGGTGGACAGATCCGACGCGACCGCCTTCTGCGCATCCTGCGCGTTCATGGTAGCCGGATCGGGGTTCGTGGGCGCCAGGTAGGATTGGACCTGCTGCTGGACGACGTCTGGCGACAGACCAGCGGCCTGCGCCACCGCAGGAGCCGCGCTCTTTACGCTGTCGCCCGCAGCCGACAGCGTCGACCCGGTCACCGACATGGCACCGCCCAGCAGGCCGCCGATGGCGCTCGACAGCAGATAGAGGGTCAGCAGCATGGAAAGGCCCCATGTCACCAAGCCGTGCAGCACGCCGTCAAAACGGAGCGAGATGCCGGCGAGCCACGCCGAGACATAACCGCCTGCCGCCAACGCGATGAGGTTGCTGACGAGCCACCAGAGTCCGGCTCCCGTTCCGAAGCTGCCCGCGTCGGGGCTGCCGCTGCTCGTGGTGTGGACCATTCCGAGCCCGACGCCGGCGCCTAGGAGGCTCAGCAGGATTTGGATGGACACGGCGACGATCACGCCGGCGAAGAGGGCCTGCCAGGACACGCGGCGATGCGTGTGGCTCCCATCCGCCCCGAGCGGGAGTTCCGTAGCGATCGCCGTGGCGGCTCGGCCGGGGATAGGATTAGGGATTGTCGTCGTCATGGATCTGCTTTCGAAAGGGGAAATGAAGCCGATGCGGCAGGCGAGACCGACAGGCTCGCCACGCCGATCTGTCGGGAGTGGTGGCTACCAGCCGGCCTTGACGGCGACAGTGGCCTTGTTGAGGTGCACGTGCTTGTCGACGTGATCGACCCAGGCCAGCGGAACGTAATGATGCTGGCCATCCGGTGAGGTCGACTTGGCCAGCTTGATCCGGTCCGGCCCGTCCAGGTGGTCAACGGTCCCGACCTTCGTGCCATCGGAGGCGATCACGTCCATGTGCTCCACGATCATCGCGGCGTCCGACGTGGCGACGAACTTGCGCACATTGCCGACCTCGGCGGTTCGACCATCCTCGATGTCGACCTTGGTGCTGCGCAGCGTGTCGGTGATGGTCTCTGTCCGGTCACTGACATCCTTGCGGATGCCGATCTCCTCGACAACCCGCGCGGTCTTTGCCACCACCGCTTCCTCATCGACCTCATCCATCTCGATGGTGCGGTCACGGAAGGCGTCGGCGCCCACGTCGGCGACCCCGAGCGCACGGTCTACCGGTCGGCGTTCCACGCTGACCGTCTCGTCGCGCAGGTTGACCTGCTGCATGAACGGCGTCTCGACCACGTAGCTGTGGATGCGCACCTTGCCCCGGTTCACGGCGCGCTTGCCGACAGTGATCGACTCCTCGGCCACCTGGATGACGTCGTCGGCGACACCCGTCCGCGCGGTCGCGCTCGGCACGATGCCGACGGGCGCCGCCGGGGCCTTGTAGGCTTGAGCGGGCACTGTGGCGGCCCCGGCGACCGAGGCGGCCCCCGTTGCCGCGATCGATGTCGCTTGCGTGTCCACGGCGGGCGTCATCGATCGCAACGGGCCTGCGCCCTCGTTGGCGATCCCGCCCCCCGTGATGGCCGAGGCGCCGGTCCAGCCCTCGCCTCGCCACGCGCTCTCGCGCTCTTCGAGATCGACGGAGCCGTGCCGCTCGAGGATCTCTATGGCGTCGTCGACCCTGGCCTTCTCGACGTGCGCGACGACCAGGGAGCCGCCCCGGCGCACGCCCTCGGCGTAGGTATGGTGGTCGTCGCTGCCGCCGAACATGTCTTCGAGTGAGGCCCAGAAGCCCTTGGCGCGTGGCTCCGTCTCGTCGGCGAAGCCGGTCGCGGCGGTCTCGGGCGACACCTCGGCGTCAGCGATCCCGGCCTGCCGCAACATAAGGATGGCGTTGTTAGCGTATTCGCGGCTGTCGTAGATGGCAGTGATGGTCTGCTTGGCCATTGGTTCTCTCGTCATGTGCATGGGGAAAGAGTCGACCGTCATGGCCGCGCCAAGCGGAGCTTGGACGCGAACGCAGGACCCGTCGTTAACGTGGGTAATTCCCGACGATGTCAGGCGCCTGGACCAGGGACGGGGGCCGTCTCTTCACGCCACCGGCCGGGCGCGGGAGACTTCGGAACACCACATTCACTTCGCCGAAGCGAAGCTGGACTGCTTCCAGCCGGACGCGCAGGCGCGCGACGGCTGGTCCTCCCAAAGAGGTCTTACAGTCGAAGAACTTCGGTCACGAACCTTGGTTCCACTCAAGCACGCAATAGCTGGCGCCCGATCCCCTTCGACAACGGATCAGAGGATGGATGGTATCTCGGCGTGCCACGTTTGGTGCCTCGTCCCCGCCGACCTCTTCCTCTCGGATGAGCCTTGAGTCGACGCGGTCCCCTGGCCTCAACGGTGACCGCCAGTCCGACCGTACTCCGGCAAATGCTCCGTTTTCGCATCGAGCTAATTCGTGTCCGAAAGGGGATCGCTCAACGTACCGTCGGACACACGTCAGCCTCAGAGGGCTCTGTCTTCGGCCCTTGGCGTCTCGTTAGGCTGGTACATTGAACTTTTCGGTGAAGGTCTGTCTGGCGGACTACCTGGACTGCTGTATTGGGCTCGCGTCAGTTACGCGCGGCCTCACACTCGATTGGTTCGATATAAGTGTGCCTCAAAGAGACCAGACCAAGTGGGCGAAAAAGTTTGCCTTTCGCCCGCTGGCGAGCCAATCGAGATTGGCCTCATGAGCTTTGGATAAGCGAGGCAATGATCATCTCCGATCGATCGTCATCACTCGCTCGGCGCAGCAGCGCGATGCTTTTCCAACGCCTGCCCACCATCCATTTCTGCTGCCGCATGGCTCGGGAAGAACATCGCACTTCGTTCAACCGGGTTTGCATGCCGGTCGTATCGCACCTGCCAGGTAAAGCCTTCAGGTCCTCGCACCACCAGCAGGTGGTAGGCGCGAAGAACGTTTTCCCTCTTTCCTGGCATCAGCGAACGCTCGCATCTTCACGCATGAACCCACATGGTTTTTGTGTGATGACAGCGTGTCAAACCCTCGGCGTCGTTGGGTCCGAAAGCGTACATTCCCAGGTGCCCGTACCGTCGACACGGATAAGCATCCTGGTAAAACAGGGCATTGATCCAGTTCGTCAGTTCGCCGCGCTGGGCTCGAGACTGAAAACCCGCCATCCGGGCCGCCCTTCAGGGCTGGTCGTGAGAAGATCGGCACTTCCCGAAGTTTGGCCGATTTCGGCCGTCCAGAACGCATGACATGTCCGGCACTGCAGTTCTACGAAGCACCGGCGACGCTCGAAGCGGGTTTCGATCAAGGTGAGATCCTGATGCTTGCCGGAGCAGTGGCAGCAAAATGGATCGATCCTCATGATAGCGGCTTTCGGCACAGACCAGGGTCAATCGTGAGGTCTGACGTCGCCATCGCCCTCAACTGATGCTGACGGCATACGGGTCATTGACATCGAGGATTGCAGCGACCATTCCGGCAAAGCCGGAAAGCTGAGATCGCGTCAGTGTCACAGCCGACAAGAAGGAAACGGGAGCGCCGGTATCCTCACCCGCCAAGAAGGCGATGCGAACGCTGTCGCCCTCGCCGAGTACGACGCAATGCGTAAGCTCGGGTGCCTCGCCATCCCTCGCAATGTCCGTGGTGGACGGTTTCATACCCGCATCCTAGAGCTTTGCTAGATTGTAAAGACGTAGCTTTCACGACGGTGTTCGCGGCGTCAATCGGGGTGATCACGCTTGGTCTGAAAGCGGACGGATCCATAAGAGACATTTCCGCCAACCCTGTTTTCAGCTTAGCAAGCATCTATCAGTCGCATTGCTATATGTGATGATCCGATCGCACATTGGATGTCATCAAGGATTTGGGTACAGGCAGATAATTACTCTTCCTCCTCTCCAAAGCTCAATGGATTGACTGGTCACTATCTGCTTTGCTTGGTCAATTGCATCTGCATCACTGATTGCTTTCAACTCCGCCGTTCGCTCGACATGGCCCATGCTGCTGATCACGAAGACACTATACGACAGGTGTGGGTCGTAGGTCACTTCTCGGTGTGACATGAAAAAGCCCCAGCATGTAACGTAAGTTAGACATTCCGATGTTGTAGATTAGTCAATGTTCAATGCGACTTGCGTCCGAAATCGGACAATCCATCAGATCACGAACGTAAAAGTAATCCAGGTTTGTGTTCTGGCTTACTTAGGCAAACCCTGGTCTAGTAATCCTTTATAGGATATCCATTTAGTGTTTATCACCTGCCGTGATTCTGGGCGCAGATGATTAGGAGACACTGAGTGCTCTTGCCCTTTCGGCAGGGAGAGCGCTGTGGCTCTGTTTCAATCTTCAATCGTTCGCAATCGCCTGCTCTCGATGCTCTCACAGGAAGATTATGCCCTCCTCGAGCCGAGCCTGGAGCGCGTGTCTCTGCCTTTGCAAACCGTGATGATTGAGACGCAGCAGCCGATCCAACATGTGACCTTTTTGGAAAGCGGCATCAGCTCGACGATCGCCAACACGGACGAAGGTCGGATCGAAATCGGTCTCGTCGGACGCGAGGGCCTAGTAGGGGTGCCCATCATCCTTGGTGTTGATCAAACACCACATAGGTGTGTCGTCCAAGGTGCCGGTGAAGGATTGCGGATCAGCACGGTGGACCTGCGTGCCGCCATCCAGGCCCGACCAACAATCCTTCAGCCTCTTGGGCTCTTCGTTCATACCCTGATGGTCCAAATGGGGCAGACCGCTTATGCGAACGTCGCCTTTGACATCGAAGCGCGGCTTGCCCGCTGGATCTTGATGACCCAGGACCGGACCAATGGCAGTGACCTTGTCCTTACGCATGAGTTCCTGGCCGCTATGTTGGGCACGCGGCGCCCCGGCGTGACGAGCGCAACCCACGCTCTTGAAGGTATGGGCTCAATCCGAAACAAGCGCGGGCGCATCGAGGTGCGCAATCGTGAGATGCTGCTCGAGCTGGCCGGCGATGCCTACCAAGTCGCTGAAGACGAGTACGAGCGGGTAATAACAACAAATTGAGATAGGCATTTTAGGGTAGACCCCACGAGGACCGGCTTCTAAAGCAGTCTCTTTTCGTTATTGACAACCTATAAAGGACTATCCTATAAAGGACTGCATATAAAAGACTGTAGCCATGCTCGCCCGTTCTTATCTCCGTGCCTCGACTTCCGAACAGGACGCTTCGCGCGCGAGAGGCGCCCTCGAGGCTTTCGCAAAGGAGCGCGGCCTGCGCATCGCTGGCCGTTATGTTGAGAACGAGAGCGGGGCCAAGCTGCACCGCCCCGAACTGTTCCGCTTGTTGGACGATTGCGAGCCTGGCGACGTCCTGCTGGTGGAGCAGGTCGATCGCCTGTCACGCCTGACCGCTCCGGATTGGCTCAAGCTCCGCGCCGAGATCGATGCCAAGCAGGTGCGCATCATCGCCCTCGACTTGCCGACTTCATGGACCCTGGCTGCGCCGCCTGATGAATTCACCGGGCGCATGTTCGCGGCCGTCAACAGCATGATGCTTGATGTCCTTGCCGCCGTGGCCCGCAAAGACTACGAGGACCGTCGTCGTCGCCAAGCCGAAGGCACGGCACGCGCCAAGGCAGCCGGCCTCTACAAGGGACGGCCGGAGAACAAGCCTCGCAATGCCGCGATCGCGGCCATGCTGAAGGACGGACGAAGCTGGCAACAGGTCATCGATGCCACGGGATGTAGTCGGACGCTGCTGACCAAGATCACCCGAAGCCTCAAGCCTAAACCGGAGGAGGGTGCCGCCTGATGCCGATCCGTCCGGAAAACCGCTACTTTTACCCGATCGACTGGGTGCAGCTGTCGGTGGCGATCCGCTTCGGTCGTGCCAAAGGAGTCTGTGAGACCTGCGGCCGACCACACGGCCGCGTGGTCACCCATCTGGGCGATGGGCGATGGTGGGACGAGGAGGCCACGAGCTGGCGCAACAGCCGAGGGCGTCGGCTCAAGCTCGCATCGCCAGAGAACCTGCCGGCCGGGCTGACTCTACGTACGACCCGCGTGGTGCTGGCCTGCGCCCATCTCGACCACGATGTCGGCAACAACGATCCGTCGAACCTGCGGGCGCTTTGCCAGCGCTGCCACATCCTCCACGATCGCAACGAGCATCTGCGGCAACGCTGGTACACCTACCGCCTACGATGGGCCATGGGCGACCTTTTCTTGGGTCCCTACCCGTTCCGTGCGCAACACCTTCCATTTGTCGACGGCTTGGGCCCTCCCCGGCGAGCCGTGGAGACCAAGGCTGTAGCAGGGCCCAAGCGCACCGTCCCGACACAGAAGCTGGCTGTAAACGGGGCTCCGGTCGGTACTGGCGTAGACGAGTGGCAGGAATTCTGAGCACGCCCTGGTGCGCCATCACGGTGCGCCCGCACGTGCACTTCGCTGGACCTGCGGCGCGTGTCGGTCATGCTGCGGCTGTAACCACGTCTGTTCGTCGATGACCCACGTCTGGAGACATTACCTGTCCCAGCATAGTGCAATTGCGGCCTCTCGATTTGGCGGCATAAAGCGCAGCGTCTGCTGCAGCGATGAGTTCGTCGATGTTGGTGCACAGAGGGATCGGTTTGCTCGCAGCGGCTCCCACACTGACCGTCACCGAAGCGCCGCCTCTGCCTGGATGCGGTATAGCAGCGGCAGCCACGGCGCAGCGCAGACGTTCAGCCTGCACCTTCAATTGGTCGGGCGAGAGGTTGGGCAAAAGCACGACGAACTCCTCGCCTCCGAACCGGGCCAAGTGGCCCTGCTCCAGTGGGCAAGAGGACGTCAGTACGGCAACCAGCGCTCGAAGGCATTGATCGCCTGCCATGTGTCCCGCCGCATCATTGAAGGACTTGAAGTAGTCCACGTCGATCATGAGAAGCCCAAGCCAGGTGCCTGCCTCCAGGCATTGCCGGCAGGCCTGTTCGGCGGCGAGATCGAAGCCGCGTCGGTTCGCAATGCCTGTGAGTGGGTCGGTGACGGACAAGACCTCCAGCCTGTGCGCCAGCTTGGCTAGTTCTTCGGCACGGTCATGCTCTCGTAGGTGCAGTTGCACGTTCGCTTTCTCGACGAGAGCGAGGCGGTAACGCACTTTCAGCCCTAAGATGACCAGCCCGGACATGAACACGACCAGGTCCGCAACCTGCTCGGGATGTCCAGCCCAGCCACCCAAAGCCGTCATAACGTAGAGGGGGATCGCGACACATGTGAGGAGCGCCGCTTCCCGGAACGTCACCGGCATGAGAATGACGCCCAACAGGGGGATCATGCCAGCGGCCATCGTGTAGCGGTCATTGAAGGGTGGAGGAGCAAGCACGCCGAGGAAGGCGACAGCACCCGTGGCTGTCAAATCGCTTCCAACGACGACCCCCATTTCGCGTCCAATCCCGACCCCTCTG
>NZ_JARPVX010000114.1:0-8908 GCF_033947565.1 Lichenihabitans sp. Uapishka_5 | reverse complement strand
GGCCCGGATCGCCGCTTCGTCATCCTTGCTGATCTCGGCGGGCTTGTAGAATTTCAGCCCGTTGCGGTCGTCCGGGATGTGGCTGCCGGTCACCATTACGGCGGCGGCGTCGCGGCGCATCGCCTCGAGCGCCAGGGCCGGGGTCGGCACGGCGCCGCAATCGGCGACGCGCCATCCCGCCGCTTTGGCGGCAGCGATGCAATCGGCTGCAATGCCCGGGCTCGAGGCGCGCAGGTCGCGTCCGACCAACAGCAACCGGCCCCCGGCGCCCGCCTGGTCCCTGTGGTCGAGGAACGCCCGCGTCCATGCCTGGGCCGGCCCGCCGACGAGATCGGTGACGAGGCCGCGCAAGCCGCTGGTACCGAACTTCAGGCTGCTCGCAGCCGCTTTCCCACTCATCGCCGTTTCCGTTCCGTTGCGGTCCGCACCCTGCCACGAGCCAGGCCGGTGACGCCAGCGATCGTCGCCGGTCTCATGCGTCCGGGCGATGCGCGATCGACCCATCCGCCGCGACCCTGTCGGCGAACCATGCGTAAACCCCGGCGATGCCGTCGCGCAGCGTGATCGCGGGTTGCCAGCCGAGCGCCTGCAACCGGCCGCTATCCATCAGCTTGCGTGGCGTCCCGTCCGGTTTCGACGGGTCGAGCAGGATCTCGCCCCGGTAGCCCGCGACCTCGCAGACCATCTCGGCCAGCGCCAGGATGGTCAGGTCGGTTCCGGCACCGAGGTTGAGGTGGCCATCGCCCGAATGGTTTTTCAGCAGGAACACCAGCGCATCGGCGCAATCGTCGACATGCAGGAACTCGCGGCGCGGCGTGCCGCTGCCCCACAACGTGATGGCCGGCAGGTCGAGGCGCTTGGCCTCGTGAACCTTGCGGATCAGCGCCGGCAGCACGTGGCTGGTCGTCGGGTCGAAATTGTCGCCCGGGCCATACAGGTTGCACGGCATGGCGGCGATATAGTCGCGGCCGTATTGGCGCCGATAGGCCTCGACGAGCCTCAGCCCGGCGATCTTGGCCACCGCATAGGCGTCGTTGGTGGGCTCGAGCGGGCCGCTCAGCAGCGCCTCCTCGCGGATCGGTTGGGCTGCGAATTTCGGGTAGACGCAGGACGAGCCGAGAAACAGGAGGCGCTCGACGCCGTGCCGGTGCGCCGCCTCGATCACATGGGCCGCCATGGCGAGGTTGTCGTAAAGGAAGGCCGCCGGCTGCGCCTGATTGGCCAGGATGCCGCCGACCCGGGCGGCCGCCATCACGATTGTCTGCGGCCGGGTCGCCGCGACGAACGCCTCGACCGCCGCCTGCCGGGTCAGGTCGATCGTCTCGCGCGGGGCCGAGACGATCGTACAACCTTCGCGGGCGAGGCGGCGCACCACGGCGCTGCCCACCATGCCGCGATGCCCCGCCACCCAAACCCGCCGGCCTTCGAGGCGATAGTGCGTCACGACCCGCTTCCCAACGGGGCGGAGCGCATCACCAGCATGTCCTCGCGCACCATCTCGGCCGCGAGGTCGCGCACCGATGTGCGGTGACGCCAGCCGAGTTTGGCGGCGGCCTTGGCCGGGTCGCCGAGCAGCAGGTCCACCTCGGTCGGCCGGTAATAACGGGGGTCGATGCCGATCAGCACGCGGCCCGTGGCGGCATCGATGCCTTGTTCGTCGGGCCCGCTTCCTTCCCAGGCGATACGGAGACCCACCTCGGCAAAGGCCCATTCGGCGAAGCAGCGCACCGTGGTGGTTTCGCCGGTCGCCAGCACATAGTCGTCGGGCTCGTTTTGCTGCAGCATCAGCCACATGCCCTCGACGAAGTCTTGCGCATGGCCCCAGTCGCGCCGGGCGTCGAGGTTGCCGAGATAAAGCCGCTCCTGCCGGCCGAGCTTGATGGCAGCCGCCGCGCGGGTGATCTTGCGGGTCACGAAGGTTTCACCCCTGAGGGGGCTTTCATGGTTGAACAGGATGCCGTTCGAGGCGTGCATCCCATAGGCCTCGCGATAGTTCACGGTGATCGCATAGGCGTAAAGCTTGGCGGCCCCGTAGGGCGACCTGGGATAGAACGGCGTCAACTCGGTTTGCGGCACCTCGCGCACACGGCCGAACAGCTCGGAGGTGGAGGCCTGGTAGAAGCGCGTCGATGCTTCGCGCTTCAGGATGCGGATCGCCTCCAGGAGCCGCAGGGTGCCGAGCCCGTCCGCGTTGGCGGTATATTCCGGCGTCTCGAACGACACCTGGACGTGGCTCTGCGCCCCAAGATTGTAGATTTCGTCCGGCTGGGTTTCCTGCACGATGCGGATCAGGTTGGTGGCATCGGTCAGGTCGCCGTAATGCAGCACGAAGCGCGGATCGGTGGTCTGCGGGTCCTGGTAGATGTCCTCGAGACGGCCGGTGTTGAACGACGACGAGCGCCGCTTGATGCCGTGCACCCGATATCCCTTGCCGAGCAGCAACCGCGCCAGATAGGCGCCATCCTGTCCCGTGATGCCGGTGATCAGCGCAGTCTTCATGGCGACCTCACCGCGAAGCAAAGCACGCAGCTTGTCGCGATGCCGGCGCCCTGGCAACAAGGGCGCCGGCCGCCTTGGTTTTTAGCCCGGCACCACCAGCCGCTTGGTCGTCGTCAGGCCGTCGATGACCGATGTGTCGACGCGCAGATGCGCCGCCACCAGGGCGTGCGGGGTGAGCGCCATCCATTGCGCCAGCGACACGTCCGAATAGGTGGGGCTGCGGAACATTTCGAGGAAGCGCAGCGGCGTCGTGCCGGTGTTCTCGATGTAATGGCCCATGGCGAACGGCACGTAGCCGACATCCCCGCCGCGATAGTCGAAGGTGCGGGCCTTCGACTCCGAGCCGAACACCGTCATGCGGCCCTGGCCTTCGATGTAATATTGCCATTCGTCGCCGGCCGGATGCCAGTGCAGTTCGCGCAGGCCGCCCGGCTCGAGCTCGACCAGCGCCGCCGCGATGGTTTTGGACGCCTTGAACACCGTCGAGTCGGTGATGCGGACCGTGCCGCCCTTGAGGCGGATCGGCTCCTGCTTCAGCATTCGGTAGGCGAAGCTGTCCGGCACCGGGCCGGCCCCGCCCAGGCGGTCGCCCTCGAGCGGCCCGGGCTTCGGACCGGGGAAGATGTAGAGCTCGGTCTTCGGCAGGGCCGCGAAGGTCTGCTCCGGCAGGCCGAAGTTCTTGGCCAGAACGTCGCGCGGCGTATGGGTGAGCCAGTCGGAGATCAGAAAGGTCGAGTCTTCCGAAAAGGCGCCGTCGTCGAACACCAGCAGGAACTCGCAACCGTCCGCCTGGGCATTCTCGAGCCCCTGGATCGAATGCGGAATGCCGGACGGGAAGTACCACAGGTCGCCTTCCGCGATGTCCTCCGCGAAGGTCCGGCCTTGCGCGTCGACCGAAGTCACGCGGGCGACGCCCTTCAGCATGTAGGCCCACTCGGCTTCCTTGTGCCAATGCATTTCTCGGACGACATTGGCCTTCAGGCGCATGTTGACGCCGGCCATGGCTTTCGAGATCGGCAGCTCGCGCACCGTCGTCTGACGCGCCCAGCCGCCGTCCTCGAGGCGCATGTGGCTGTCGGCGAAGCTCCACTTCAGGTTCGGCATTGTGCCGTGGTCGGTCGAGGGCGGCGCCAAGGTGAACGGCTCCTCGGCTTCGCGCTCCGGGTTCCGCGGCCCGAGGATGTCGGCCCCCTTGCCGTCGCGCATCGTGGCGGCCCCCTGGTCGGCGGGGGCTGCGGCGGCCGGTGTCATCAGGGCGCCGGCTCCCATCGCGGTGGTGGCGGCGATCAGGCCGCGTCGCGTCATGTCGGTCATCTTCGTGGTCCTGTCAGGTTCGGCCGGCGTCGGGCCATGCCGCCCGGCGTCGTCTCGTTCCAACGCTGCAGAAGGGCGCTTGGTCCTTCGCGGCGCGCCGCAGACCTTTGCGTCAGGCCGGGGCCGACCCGTCGTCCACGTCGAACCGCACGCCCTGGGCCAGCGGCAGGGTGCGCCCGTAGTTCACGGCATTGGTTTGCCGCCGCATATAGGCTTTCCAGGCGTCCGAGCCGCTTTCGCGCCCGCCGCCGGTTTCCTTTTCGCCCCCGAAGGCGCCGCCGATCTCGGCGCCCGAGGGGCCCATATTGACGTTGGCGATGCCGCAATCGGAGCCTTGGGCCGACAGGAAGCGTTCGACTTCCCTGAGGTCGGTGCCGAAGATCGAGGAGGACAGCCCCTGGGGGACGCCGTTCTGCAGCGCGATCGCCTCGTCGAGCTCATGGTATTTCAGCACGTAAAGGATCGGCGCGAAGGTTTCCTCCAGCACCGGTCCGACCTGGCCCGGCATCTCGACCAGCGCCGGCCGCACATAGAACGAGGCGGGACCGTTGATGTCGACCCGGCCGCCGCCATGCACGGTGCCGCCGGCGGCCTTGGCGGCCGCGAGCGCCGCCTCCATGGCCGCGAAGGCGCCACCGTCGATCAGCGGCCCCACAAGAACATCGCTCGACAGCGGGTTGCCGACCGAGATGGTGTCGTAGACCTTGGCCAGACGCGGCACGAGCGCGTCGTAAACGTCGGCATGCACGATGAGGCGCCGCAAGGTGGTGCAGCGCTGGCCGGCCGTGCCCATGGCGCCGAACGCCACGGCCCGCAACGTCATGGCGAGGTCGGCCGAAGGCGTGACGATCGAGGCGTTGTTGCCGCCGAGTTCGAGGATGCCGCGGGCGAAGCGGCGCGCCAGATGCTCGCCGACGGTGCGACCCATGCGGGTCGATCCCGTGGCCGACACCACCGGCACGCGGGGATCGTTTACCAGCGCGGCGCCGACCTCGCGGCCGCCGATCAACAACGTCGACAGGCCGTCCGGCACGCCGCCGAAGGCTGCCGCCGCCTTGTCGAACAGCGCCTGGGTGGCGAGCGCGGTCAACGGTGTCTTTTCGGAGGGTTTCCACACCACGGCATCGCCGCATACGAGCGCCAGGGCGGCGTTCCAGGACCACACCGCTACCGGGAAATTAAAGGCCGAGATAATGCCGACGACGCCGATCGGATGCCATTGCTCGGTGAGGCGATGGTCCGGCCGCTCGGACGGGATCGCGAGCCCGTAAAGCTGGCGCGACAGGCCGACCGCGAAATCGCAGATGTCGATCATCTCCTGCACCTCGCCGAGACCTTCGGAGGGTGACTTGCCGACCTCCAGGCTGACCAGCCGGCCGAGCGCATCCTTGTGGGTTCGGAGTTCGGCGCCGAGCAGCCGCACCAACTCGCCGCGGCGCGGCGCCGGCACGCTGCGCCAGGCCTGAAAGGCAGCCGCGGCGCGCCCGATGGCGACAGCAACCTCATCGGGCGACAGCGTCGGCATCCGGGCCAATGCGCTGCCGTCGACCGGGGACATCACGGCGAGGTCGCCGCCGGAATAGCGGGCCTCGGGCACGCCGAGATCCGCCAGGATGGACCGGGCCTCGTCGGCGAGGCGGGGGGCGGTATCGGTCATGGCTTTCCTTCAGGGTCAGAAACGGGCGTCTGCGAAATGGGCCACCTGCGCCCCGAGCTCGTAGGCGGCTTCCCGCAGCCGACGGCGGGGCGCGGGCGCCGGGTCGGTGACGGGCAGCGGCAGCGCGTCCTCACGCAGGGTGCCGAGCAGCAGTTGCGCCAGGCAGCGACCGAACACGGTGCCGGGCGCGATGCCGCGGCCGTTGTAGCCGCTGAACGACACCACGTCGCGGCCGAGCCGGTGGAAGCGCGGCAAACTGTTCTCGGTCATGCCGATACTGCCGTACCATTCCGTCTCGAACGGGATGCCGGCGAGCTGTGGGAACAGCTTTGCCAGGGCGCGCCGGCCCCAGGCACGGTGGATAGCGAGGCCAAGGCCGTCGAGCGCCCCGACGCTGCCGAACACCAGCCGGCCGGCCCGGTCGAAGCGGAACGAGCTCAACACGTCACGCGTGTCCCACACGCCCTGGCGCTCCGGCAGGATGGAGCGGCGCAGGTTGTCGCTCAGCGGTCGCGTGGCCATGTTGAAATAAGGCAGGTGAACGAGTTCGGACCGCAGCACGGGCCAGACCCCGTTCGTATAGGCGTTGGTGGCCACGATCACGGATCGCGCCCGTAGGGTGCCGTCGGGTGTCTGCAGCCGCCAGGTCGTGCCCTCGTCGGTGGCGGCCACGACCGGGCTGCCGGTGTGGATGTGGGCACCGGCCGCGATGGCGGCGGCCGCGAGGCCGCGCGCATAGGCGAGCGGCTGGATGGTGCCGGCGCGCGCATCAAGCAGGGAGGCCGCATAGGCGGTCGTGCCGACCTTGCGGGCGGTCTCCTCCGCGTCGAGCAGCCGCACGGGCGCGCCCCGGGCCTGCCATTGGCGGGCGCGTTCGGCCAGTTCGCGGCTGCCCTTCTGTCCGACGGCGCAATGCAGCGTGCCCTGCCGCTCGGCCTCGCAGGCGATGCCGTGCCGCTCGACGAGGTCGAACACGACGCGCGGCCCATCGCCGAGCGCTGCCAGCAGCCGCGATCCGTAGGGCTCTCCGAGTGCGCCCGACAGGTCGTCGGGCATCACCCACAGGCCGGCGTTGACGAGGCCGACGTTGCGTCCCGAGCCGCCGAAGCCGACCTCCGCGGCCTCGAGTACCGCCACGCTGGCGCCGCCCTCGGCCAGGTGGAGCGCCGCCGAGCAGCCCGTGAACCCGGCCCCGACGACCGCCACATCGGCCACGGCGTCGCCCGACAGCGGCACCATGTCGGGCGCGGGCGGCGCCGATCGTTCCCAAAGGCCGTGACTGCGCGGATCGCCCTTCATGCCTCGGTGCCTTCGCGTCGTTCGAGGATGGTTTCGACCGGAATGACGGGACTGGTATCCGGCGAGGCGCCCGGTTTGGCAATGCCAAGCCACCCGCCATCGCGTTCACGTGAGCATTCGCCGCTTGCCCGCGCCCAGCGTCGCCCATATACGGGTCCGGTGGCAACACGGGAGCCGAAGGCTCTGCCGCGCCGGCGTTGCGAGACGGCGCGGCGTGAAAGATCGGGGTATAGCGCAGCCTGGTAGCGCGATAGTTTTGGGAACTTACCCGACCATCGTGTTCGCATTGCGTAAGCACCTCAGAATGCGGCGCTTTTTTTTATGGTCGCCGTTCGTTGCTGCAGACTTCTGAACCCTCTGACCCCCTGCGGTAGCCAATGCCGGACGCACAGCGTCAGCTGCAGTTGCGTGCCGCGGCGCGTGACGAACTCCATAGAGCCATCCGTCATGGAGCATCTGCCTGCGCCGCGGAGACGCCGGTACCCTCCGGCGGAGAACATCGCGGTTCCGTCGATCGAGATGCGGAGCATGACAGAATGCCCGGTCTTTCCGCGGAGGCCCGTCTCGCGAAAGCGAAGACCATCGCGGAGTCCGTCGAAAAGGTGGTGAACTCCGCGCGGAAGGGGGACCAGTCCTAGTAACTCCTCCACGGGGTGGCCGAGCGTCACGCCTCCGAAGACCTCGGTATGCCTCTCACCCGGGTCAGCTCACTACGGCGGACGCTCCGAACGAGGCACGTGATTCCCGACGGTCCGATGGCCGTGGGTGCCCTCAAACAGGTCGAGGTCAACTGGATCGAGAAGGTCCGCGGACCTTCTCCCCCGAGCGAGTGGTGACGCGGGCATGAGCGTTGCGACGTCCGACACGGACTGCACGGTTCCATGCCTCCGGTTCAACAGCGTCATGAAGCCGCTCGAGGACAGGCGCTTCAGCCAGTTCGTGGCGCGGGTGTGAAAACGCGGTCAACACTGACCCCGGCTAAGTACCCTATAGATGATTGGAAATGCAAAGGTATTCGCGATTGACAAGGTGTCGTTCTTCGCGCGACGTGTGACCCCCATCAAATGCGGAAAGCCAAGCTTTAGCAGTTGGGTAGGCCGGCATAGCGTGGGGTCGATGTTGCGAGCGTTTCCACACCCCCTGGCTTTCCTCGATGTCGGCGATGGCCAGTTCGAGCTGCTCGACAAGCAGCTTGCCGCGCTCGGACGACGGGCCGTACTGTTCCCGGCGCAGCTTGGCGATCAGGGAACATCAGCTTCTCGGACTCTAACCGCCGGATCAGGGCTTCGCTGCGCAGCGACACGATCAGCGCATGAGCGCCAGCGAGGTCGGACGGAAGCGGATCAGCGGGTGTCGTCACACCGCGATCAGATCACAACCGTCTGCCGCAGCAAGCCTTATTACTATCCAGCTTGGGATGGACGCCAGGTCTGCTGCGGGTTCCTCCAGTCGATGCCTTCCGTGAGATAGGCAAGCTGCGCCATAGTGATGAAGATCGCCCCGCCGCTCGCCGACGGCCAGATGAAGCGGCCCCGATCCAGCCGCTTCATGAACAGACAGCCGCCTTGGCCGTCATGCCAGACGATCTTGATCAGGTCGGATCGGCGACCCCGAATGACGAACAGGTGACCGCAGAACGGATCTCGCCCGAGGACCTCCTGCACCAGCAGCGACAGCCCCCCAATCCCCTTGCGCATGTCGGTGTGGCCGGTCGCCAGCCACACCTTGGCGCCGCCTGGCAGCGGGATCACCGACGATCCAGCGCATCAAGGACGCGCCGCAGCGCGTCACCGTCGACATCGCGGCCAACCCGAAGGCGGCGTCCCTGCGACAGCTCGATCTCGATCAGACCCGCCGATCGCCTCGGACGTGGTGCCGCGGACGGCGAGGGCGTCGGCAGTGCTGTAAGCGACGCGACAATCTCGACCGGCATGAGGGCTGGTACGCCTCGTCCCAACAACCCCTCGCGCGCCAACCGACGCCACCCGAACACCAGGCTGGCGCTCACCGCATTACGCCGGGCCACATCCGCTACCTTCGCACCCGGAATGAGCTTCTCCTCGACGATCCGGGCCTTCTCGTCGTCCGACCACTGACGCCGACGCTCCACCCCGCTCAGAACCTCAACCCGCATCGACC
>NZ_JARPVX010000113.1:0-9169 GCF_033947565.1 Lichenihabitans sp. Uapishka_5 | reverse complement strand
AACCCTCCCTCGTCGAAACCCCTCAGTCTGTCTCATGAGCCCTGACGGCGGACAGTCCCACACATCCGGACCGAAAGATCGTGTGACGGCCTCTTCCAGCAGGTTGAAAACGACACCTTTCACCAGCACGCTCCAAACCACGATCCATGCAGCCGAGCATCGCCTGCTGTTCCGATGCTAAAACAAAGCTCTGATCGGATCGTTACGGCAGTCAGGGCTTTGGCTTGACTGTATGCAGCCTGCGCCGCGGTCCGGGCCTGCGCGTCGTCAGTGACGTCCAGCGCAACGGCGAGCATGTTCGGCGAGGCGCCGAACCGGCTCCCGATGCCTGCTCCGCTACGAGCGCGCCGAACCCGGGACATCCCCGTGATGAACCAAGTCCTCGGTGTGGCTTGCGTCGAGCCGGAAAGACACGTGTGGTGGCATGGCTCTGCGGGGTTGTTTGCGCGGCACGTTGGAGCAGAGCGGCGCCAGCCGTTACCCCGCCAAAGCCTCTTTCACCACGCCAGGATTGTGCTCGATCACCAGCAGTAAAGAGCGTCCAACCTCATCGGGTATCGATCTCTCCTGCTCCCAATCCCGCAACGTCGCCAGCGGTATCCCGAACGCCTTGGCGAACTCCGGTTGCGACATTCCGAGCCCTGCTCGGATCGCCTTGGCATCCACCTCAACGCCGAGCCGCCGCCGCACCTTGGCCGCAGGTACGGGCCCGCCATGACTCACAGAGGGCTCAGGAGAAGCAATAACATGTTCATAGGCTGCTGCCCTAGCCGGAACGCAAGAAACGGCCTGTGCGACGATCCCAGAAGCCTTATCGAGGCGTTCCGCGATCCATCCCGACGCATCGGCCTGCGGAAGCAGGCTCCAAGCTGCTTCCACCACTGCGGCTGGGTCGCGATCGCCCACGTCCTCGACATAGGCTGGCGCCATCGTGGCGTGCTTCAGCAGCTCGGCCATGCTGCCTGCCGTCTTCAGCCTGACCGGACCCCAGGGCGCATTGGCGACGATGTAGACGAGGGCCATGGGTGAGGTCCTACAAAGGCGGCAGATGCGTTTAGGGCTCGGCCTCCCGTCCGAAAGCCGACCCCGCAAGTTCCCGAATGGACGCCACCCTTGCGGATGATCTCGAGACGAACCCGGCAAGCCGGGAGCGCAATCGACGTCAGGATATCACGTCGGCCGGCATCGGATCAGGCTTCTTCCATCTGCCGCCGTGCCGCGTAGGTCAGGAAGCCGGATCGGCTCATTCCCTGGCTTTCCGCAAAGTGTCTTGGGCATGCAAGGTTTCCTGGTGCCCTGACATCGGGCTTGAGCCATCAACATTAGGCGTGAAAGGGTGTCCCGTTGGCCGGCTGGTCAGGATCAAGGCCGCCGCTATTCGCGTCTTGCTCGCCTGATCTCAGCCGCGATCCGAGTGGACTCCACCTTGGCAAGACCCAAGGCGCGCAGCTTGGCCGTCTTCTCGGTCTCAGCATCTCTGGCCGCTTCTTGAGCTTGACCGCTCTTATGGGAGACCTGTCGCGCTGTTCGGGCGCTGCTCTTTGACAACAAGCTGACCGGCTTGGACGCCCGCTTCTACGCGTCCTTGGTGGCGGCGGTCCTGATCTCGCCCGCGACGAAGCCGGCGTCTTCTCGAGATGACCCGCACCCAGGACCACGCCCTGTTCGGCTGCTGGCTCGAGCTATTGCGTGCCCGCCTGCTGGTCGAATGAGCACGTGCATCGAAAGAGCGAGAGAGCGTAGTTCGAATGTCGCTGGAGATGGTGATCTGACACCCCGCGAAGTTAATGCGCCGTGATCGCTTCGTCCGGAGTCTCATTCGGCAGTTCCGAAGGAAACTGCGAATGCATGATGACCACTTTGGGATCCTCGTCCTGGATCGTGACGATGGAACCGAGGTCGGGATGATGGCCGGTCGTTACCCAGACCGCACCCTCATGAACAGTGCCGGTGTATTCCAAGTTCTCATAGATGTGAGACATCTGCGTCGTTGAGATCGTGCGATGGCACATTGTTGGGCTCCCAAGCATCGACGAGACGATCCTCAAGCGGCCCAAATGCCTTTAGGTTTCCAGTCGCCGTCAGATGTGCTGAACAGTGAGTTAAGAAGCCGGTGATCGCTTACACACCGCGTCTCATCTGATGAGCATCAATGCCAATGCCAATGCCGGAGCGGGACTTAGCCACCGCAGTTTGTTGAGAGCCGGGCCCCTCTCCCCGAACGACCCGGCTCTCGTGTCATCGTGGCAAGTCAACACGTGACAAGCGCTCACCTGCAAGCCTCATGTAATCGATCTGTTCCGAAACGAGAAAGGGGACAACTCGGGTCGAATTGTACCAATAACGTTATGTTACTCTGGACGAATAGACTATAATTGTAAATAAAATCAAAACAAAGAGCCATGCGGTAGAATTAATTATCTCTATTGTCTACGTCGCTAAGCTTTCCTCGTATTTGAGAAAAACCAGACTAAAACCCGCTCGATCGAATGCCTGCGTTTGAAAGCAGCTGCTATGAAGGTCGACCCATTCCCTTGCGACTGTTGCCCTGACGAGCACAAAGACTTGCTCCTGATCGAGACCCGCTTCATCGAGGCGTTGCTTGGCCCCCGTCGTCACCAGGGAAAACAGGTCGACGAGCGTGCCGTCCGGGTCTCGCAGCAGCAGCGAGCGGTTACGCCGCCAAACGGCTGCTGAACGATCGCCTTTCGAACAGGACGGCGAGGTTGGATGGGCCGAAGCACGGCCTGTTGAGAGGCTCGTGGCGGGCGGTCCGATCGGCGTCAGCTGTCGTCGAGCGGCGCCGTGAGCACGACACGCAGGCCGGGATCATTGCCGGTCTCTTCAATGTCACCGGCCAATTGATCGACCATGCCCCGCATCATGCGGCTGCCGAAGCCCTTGCGGGTGGCGCCCGCCTTGCCGGGGCCACGGTCGGCGACGGTCAGCCTGAAGCGGTTCCGATGCTGTTCGAGCGAGATGGCGATGGGCCCCACGCCTCCGGCGTAGGCGTACTTGTTGGCGTTGATGACCAACTCGGTCAGGATCAGCCCCACGTGAACGGCCCGATCCGTCGAGATCAGCACCGGCGCCAGGTCGAGGGTGATGAGGTTACCCCATTCGCTGCCCATGGTGGCCTTCATCTCAGTACACAGCTCGTCGAGGTAGCGGGCGAGATCGACGGTAGAGACGTTGTCGTCCTGGTACAGTCGGCGATGGACCAGGGCCACGGCGGACAGCCGCCTCTGGGCTTCGTTCAGGTGTTCGCTGAGGGCCGTATCGTTGACCGAGCGTGATTGCATGGCCAGGAAGGCCGACACCAGCGTCAGGCTGTTCTGGACCCGGTGGTTGACCTCCTTCATCAGGAAATCCTTCTGCTCCAGCAGGGACGCCTTCTCGGCGACGGTCGCGGTCAGTTCCTCGTTCAGTTCGCGGATGCGCCGGTTCTGCATGGCCTCCAGCATGGTGCGCTTGAGCCGGTTGGCGGCCTCGACCTCGTTCAAGGTCCAGCGCTGCGAGCGCCCCTTGACGATCTCGGTCCACGCCTCGAACGAGGTCCGGGGCGTGAGCGTGGCGTTTGGATCCACACCCACAGCCTTGTGAGGATTGCCCGCCCAGTTCAACCGTTCGATCTCCTCCGCGCGGAACCACATGAGGATGGTCGGCTCCTCGGTGGACATGGTGACGGCGAGCAGGCCGCTCGCCAGTGCTTGATACGCCGTGGCCTCCTCGAAAAGGTTGGAGAGTCTATGGGTGCTGAAAGGCCTCACGGCCGCGGGCTTGCGCACCCAGGCCGCGATCTCCCGAATCTCCCGCCGGTCGGGACTGCGACCCACGACGTGGAGATCCTTGCCCTGGATGGCGGCGAACCCGGTGGCGCCCAGCATCCGGCACAGTTCGTCGCCGGTGCGGGCGAAGAAATCTCTCAGGGAGCTTTCGCTGCCGAGGCGCCCGACGACGGTGTCCTCCGAGGAGCGCAGGCGAAGGCGCTCCTGATAGGACGCCGCGTCCTCCTTGACCTTGACCTGCTTCGCCAACGCGCCCGCCAGAGTCCTGCACGTCATGCGGGTCTCATACGGCAATCGCTTGGGCTGCGCGTTGTGGCAGGCGATCAACCCCCAAAGCAGGCCGTCCTTGACGATGGACACCGAGGCCGACGCCCCGACGCCCATGTTCTTGAGGTACTGGACGTGGATGGGCGAAACGCTGCGCAGCCCGACGTCGCTCATGTCGAGGGCGGACATGCCCGTCGAGCCCGGCCGCAAGGGAGCCGGCGCATACCCGACGTCCGGGATCACGCGCACCCTGTTGCGGACGTAGAGCGCACGCGCCTGCTTCGGGATGTCCGAGGCGGGGAAATGGTGGTTGATGAACGGATCAATCGCCGCGTCGCGATCCTCGGCAAGGACGACCCCGGCATCATCATCGAGGAACCGGTAAACCATCACCCGGTCGTAGCCAGTCAACCTCCGGAACCAAACGGCCGCGCGTTCGCACATCTCTCGGAGGTCCGACGCCCTCTCGAACGAGGTCCCGGCGGCGTCGAGGAACGACAGGACGCTCGTCGCCAAGGCCGGTGGCGTCGGGGCGGGTTCTAACTCGACGATCAAGCTGTTGCCGGCCCGGTGTGCCACCGTGTCGAAGGTGTCGGTCCCCAACGTCACGCGATTCAGGTCCAGGCTGCCAACCTCGGGCAAGTCGGCCAGCCTGTCGTTCACCCCTCCGCCAAGCAACGCGCCGAGGGAGGCATGCAACCAATCGGGTGACAACCACGCCTCGACGTCGCCCGCGGCCGCCTGAACGCGCAAGGTGTCGACGTCGGCGACCAGCAGCATGCCGTGCGGTTGGATCGAGCCCGGAACATGGATCGGCTCCCGATCACATGCCGTCAAATCGGGCCCGAGGTCCGATGGATCATGGTCGTCCAGGGGGTCGGGTCCTTTGCATCGCCTCATCGAGGCATGATACCCACGATCCGATATGACCGAAAGTGAAGGAGTTCACGCGCGCGTGCTCCCTTGCATGGAACGGGCGTTGCCAACTCGCGTTCCAACCGAACACCTAGGCCAGAACGGCGCCGTGTCCGCGAATCATGGACCGTCATTGGCTGAGCTAACTGGCAGGAACCTCGTGGGGATTATCTTCGACGTTGGATGCGGTTGGCCGATGACAGTCGGGCCCGGCGAGACGCTCCTGGTGGGGTCTGCACCGGTGCGGGAGGGTGACACGGGTCCGATAGTTACGCAGCGTCACGATGCACAAGGAACCCGTGAGCGTGATGCCAGCTGATCGGATGTCGCCATCCCAGCAGTTTCCCATGGGCGGCGGTGACATGGGCGCCCGTATCCGAGCCCACGACTGGTCGGCGACCCCGTTGGGTCCGACCGAGCGCTGGCCGTCCGCGCTGCGCTTCGCCGTGAACCTGATCATGGCCTCGCCCGAGTCGATGTATCTCGCCTGGGGCCCTGAACTCGTCTTCCTGTTCAACGATGCCTACCGGCCAGTCCTCGGCCCCCGGTTGCCGAACGCCCTGGGGAAGACCCTGCCGGAGCTGTGGCCGGATGCCTGGGACGCCGTTCGCCCTTGGGCCGAGAAGGCGTTGGCGGGCGAGGCCAGCCTGCACGAAGACTTGCCACTCGCCATGTCGCGTTACGGCGTGGCCGAGGAGACATGGTGGACCTTCTCCTACTCTCCCATCCGTGACGAGGTCGGCGCGGTGGCCGGCATCCTGTGCATCACGAACGAGACAACCGAGCACGTCCTCAACAAGGCCTCCCTCCAGAGGCTGAACGAGCAACTGGAACGCACGGTCGAGGCCCGGACGGCGGAGCGGGACCTGCTCGGCAATGTTGTCGAGACGACGGACGTGCTGATCCTGGTCAGCGACCTCCACTTCAACATCCTCGCGATCAATCGGTCGAACGCTGACGAGTTCGAGCGCATTTACGGGATGCGTCCGAGGGTCGGCGACAACATGCTCGTCCTCCTGGCCGGCCAGCCTGAACAACAGGAGCAGGTCAGGGCCGGTTGGGGACGCGCACTGTCAGGTGAGGAGTTCACCTTCGTCGAGGAGTTCGGCGATCCCGACCGCGTCCGTCCCTACTTTGAGGTGAAGTTCCGGACGCTTCGTAACGGGCGTGGCGAGCGCATCGGCGCCTACCAATTCGTGACCGACGTCACCTGGCGCCTGCGGGAGCAGGCGAAGCTCGCCGAAGCCCAGGAACTGGTCAGGCAGGCGCAAAAAATGGAAGCGGTCGGGCAGTTGACGGGTGGCGTGGCCCACGACTTCAACAACCTGCTGACGATCATTCGTTCATCCGTGGACCTCCTCCGCCGCCCGGATCTCGCGGAGGATCGCCGACGGCGCTACGTCGATGCCGTGTCCGACACCGTCGACCGTGCCGCCAAGCTGACGGGCCAGCTCCTCGCCTTCGCGCGGCGTCAGGCCCTCAAGCCGGAGGTCTTCGACGTCGGTGCCCGGCTTCGCAGCGTCGTGGACATGCTCGACACCGTAACGGGGGCACGCATCCAGGTCGCGACGGAGTTGCCTAACGGCCAGTGCTTCGTCCGGGCCGACCTCAGCCAGTTCGAGACGGCCCTCGTCAACATGGCCGTCAACGCCCGCGACGCGATGGACGGCAACGGCGTCATGACGCTTCGTCTGCGTTCCGGGACCGCCATGCCACCCATCAGGGGCCATGCCGGCTCGGCCGGACCGTTCGCGGCGGTTTCGATCACCGACACGGGAACGGGCATAGCTGCAGACCAGATCACCCGCATCTTCGAGCCGTTCTACACGACCAAGGACGTCGGCAAGGGCACGGGGCTGGGCCTGTCCCAGGTCTTCGGGTTCACCAAGCAGTCCGGCGGCGACGTCGACGTGGAAAGCGTCCTTTGCAAGGGCACGACGTTTACGCTGTACCTGCCGGAATCCCAGGAAACGGTGACGCGTGATCGTGCCAGGGAACAGATGCCGCCCGGCGGAGGCGGGCGCCGCGTCCTGGTGGTCGAGGACAATGTCGAGGTCGGGCGGTTCTCGACGCAAGTCCTCCAGGACCTGGGGTACGAAACAACCTTGGCCACGAATGCCGAGGAGGCCCTGGCGAGGATCGGCGATACGGGCGGCGACTTCGACGTGGTGTTCTCCGACGTCGTCATGCCGGGCATGGGCGGGATCGAGTTGGCCAAGGAACTTCGCAGGCGCCTGCCTGACATGCCCGTGATCCTGGCGAGCGGGTACAGCCACGTGCTTGCCCAGGAAGGCACCCATGGCTTCGAACTGTTGCAGAAGCCCTACTCGGCGGAGCAGCTTTCCCGCACCCTTCGCCGCATGGCCAAACGACGTCGCTTGCCCAATGGGTCATGAGGCTCGCCTCGGCTCGTCGATTCGGGCAAACCCACCGTCCGGACGACTGTGACCATCTCGAACTCGTTCACAAGGGCACTGAGGTGGAACAGCGTTACGATTGGCACCTGACGGAACGCATCCACCACGAGAACGGTCGTGGCGACCCGTTTGCGGCCGCGATCAGGGCCACGCGGATGCCCATGGTGATCACGGACCCGCGCCAGGACGACAATCCCATCGTGTTCGTGAACGAGGCATTCCAGAAGCTCACGGGGTATGCTCGCGAAGAGATCGTCGGACGCAATTGCCGGTTCCTCCAGGGACCCGACACGGATCCGGATTCCGTCGAGCGCCTTCGCACGGCGATAGAGACCGAGACCGACGTCCAGGTCGATCTCCTGAATTACCGAAAGGATGGCACCACCTTCTGGAACGCGCTTTACCTCAGCCCGACGCGCAGCCATGAGGGTGAGGTGCAGTTCTTCTTCGCCTCGCAGCTCGACATCAGCGACCGCGTCGAGTCGCAACGGGTGATCGCGGAACAGAAGGCGATCGTCGAGGCTGAGGTGCAGAAGCGGACGCTTGCCCTGGAAGAGGCGCTCGCGGCCAAGGACCTGCTGCTCCATGAGGTCGACCACCGGGTCAAGAACAACCTCACCATGATCGGCTCGCTGCTTCGGCTCCAATCCAGGCAGATCGGCGACCCCGTTGTCAGTTCCAAGCTGGACGCGATGCTGGAGCGGGTGGACGCGCTCGCGACGGTCCATCGACGCCTTTACCAGTCGGACGACGTCACGCGCTTCGACGTCGGCACCTTCACCGGCAGTCTCGTCCACGACGTGATCGGTGCGAGCGGAAGGGCGGACATAAAGGTCGACGCGGACGTTGACCGCCTGGACATCTCGTCCAGCAAGGCTGCCGCGTTGGGACTCATCATCAACGAACTCGTTACCAATACGGTGAAGCATGCGTTCGCCAATGATCGTCCGGGTCATTTGCATGTCTCGGCGAAGGCGGTGGCCGACCAGGCGGTGATCCGCATCGCGGATGACGGATATGGCATGGCGGCCAAGGGCGAGCGCGTCGATGGCCTAGGGACCACGTTGGTCAACCGCCTTTGCAGGCAGGTGCAGGCGGTGGCGACGTGGGACGATGCGCGGCCTGGAACGAGCGTCACCCTCACGTTCCCGATCTCGGAGTGACGGGTATCGATCATCCCCAAATGCCGCTGCGCTTCCTTGTCGTCGAGGACGAGGCACTCCTCGCGATGGATCTTGGCATGCTGATCGAGGATGCGGGTCACGGCGTCGTTGCCGAAGCCGCCTGCCTCCGCGAGGTCCAGGGTCTCGACGACGCGATCGCCCCTCACGTGGCGTTTGTTGACCTTCAACTCGCCGAGGGATCAAGCGGACTGGACGTCTGTGCCCACATCCAGAGCCATTGGGCCGACGCGATCATCATCTTCGTGACAGCCAATCCAAAGAAGCTGCCCGATGACCACGCCGGGGCGCATGGGGTCATAGCCAAGCCGTTCTCCCGCAACGGGCTGATGTCTGCGATGCGCTACATCGTCGATGGCATCTGCAACCCCCCGCCGTCCTCGCCGACACCGCCCGATTTCACAGTCTTCCCAGCATTCACGGCTGTTTGGAAAAACTGAGCGGAACAAGGAGCCCGCAGCCGGCAGCTCGAACCATCGAGGTGCAGGCCGCGTCCACGCGGGAGCGGCAGCTCCGGCAGCTGCCAAATTGTAAGCGTGACTGGACGCTTTCAATTACCCACAAGTGCGGAAGCGAGGCGGTAGCCGATCAGGATGTCCGT
>NZ_JARPVX010000112.1:0-9386 GCF_033947565.1 Lichenihabitans sp. Uapishka_5 | reverse complement strand
ACCTCGACGGGCTGGCGGCCCGCCTCGCCGCCGGAGGCGCCACTGTGGAACGCCACACGCTGCCGGCCGGCCATGGCCTGACGCCGCGCGACGCCGCCCTGGTGGCGGCCTGGCTGCAGGCGCGCTTCGGCGCCGCCTGACGCCTCAGCCCTGGGCCCGCGGGTGGGCATCCCGATAAGCTGCCACCAACCGGGCCGCATCGACCGCCGTATAGATCTGGGTGGTCGATAGCGACGCGTGGCCGAGCAGCTCCTGGATGGAGCGCAGATCGCCGCCGCGGCTGAGCAGGTGGGTGGCGAAGCTGTGCCGCAACGCATGCGGGGTGGCGGTCGGCGGCAGGTCGAGAGCGCCGCGCAGCCGCTCCATCGCCAGCTGGATGATGCGCGGCGACAAAGGCCCGCCGCGGCTGCCGACGAATAGCGGCCCGTCATCCGCGAGGGCGTGCGGGCATTGCGCCAGATAGCGCTCGATCGCAGCCCGCACCGGGGCGATCACCGGCACCATGCGGGTCTTCTGGCCCTTGCCCAGCACCGTGACGTGGTCGAGCCCCCCCACCGGCGCCGCGTGGCGCCGCAGCCCGAGCGCCTCGCTGATGCGCAGGCCGGCCCCGTAGAGCAGCCCCAGCACGGCGGCATCGCGGCTGAGCACCCAGTCGGGCCGCGCTTCGCCGGCCCGCGTGTCGGGGTCGGCAAGGCTTCGGGCCGGCCCGACCGCGATGGGTTTCGGCAGGCTGCGCGGCAGTTTTGGGGTGGCGACGGCCGCAAAGGCCGGGGCGTTGCCGAAGCCTTCGCGTTCGAGATGGCGGGCAAAGGAACGCAGGCCCGCCAGCGCCCGCATCAGCGAGCGCGGCGCGATGGCGTCGCGGCGCCGGAAGGCGAGAAAACTGCGCAGGTCCGCCACCGTGAGGGCCGTGAGCCCGGCAATGGTCAAAGCCTCGCCGGTGTGGCCGGCCAGGAAGCCGAGGAATTGCCCGAGGTCGCGCCGGTAGGCCTCGACGGTCTTCGGCGACAGCCGCCGCTCGGCCCCGAGGCCAACCAGCCAGGCCTGCACTTCCAAGGCCAGCGCCGGATCGGCGCCGGGCAGGAGGGCGGACGGGGTGGGATTCGAAGCCGGCATCGCCGCAATGTTAGCCGGCAAAGGTTGAGGCTTTGCGGCCTCAGCCGCACACCTCATTCCGGCCGCAGCGCAGCGGAGAGCCGGAACCGGGGTGCCTCAAAGGAGGCCGGCCAGAGCACCCCGGTTCCGGGCCCGGCTGCGCCGTCCCGGAATGAGGTCACCCATCTGCTCCCGCCTCAAACCTTGCCGGCCTCGTCGAGCTGCAGCCGCACACCTCATTCCGGCCGCAGCGCAGCGGAGAGCCGGAACCGGGGTGCCTCAAACGATGCCGGCCGGAGCACACCGGTTCCGGGCCCGGCTGCGCCGTCCCGGAATGAGGTCACCCTTCTGTGCGGCGCCGCTCCCGCCTCAAACCTTATCAGCCTCGTCGAGCGGCACCGTGGCCTTGTCGCCCACGGCCAGCAGGGCCGCCGTCAATGGCGTCGCGAAGATCAGCCCCGGCAGGCCCAACAGCGCGCCGAAGCCGGTCTGCGACAGGATGGTGACGCCCGGCGGCATGTGGACGGCGCGGCGCTGGATCAGCGGCGCCATGACGTTGCCCTCGAAGAACTGGATGGCGGCGTAAAGCACCAGCGTCTCGACGCCCTGCTTGGGGCCCACCGAGAAGGCGATGATGACGGCCGGCACCGCGCCCACGATGGCGCCGATATAGGGCACGAAATTGCACAACGCCGCCACCACGGCCAGCACCAGGGCGAGCGGCACGCCGAGCGCCCACAGGCCGAGGCCCGACAACAGCCCCACCACCAGCATGTCGAGCGCCTGCCCGGCGCTCCAGGCCAGCAGCGCATGGCCGGCGGCCTCGGCCAGCTGCTTGGCCTTGGGGCGGTGCTTCGGGGCCACCAGCCGCAGGGCGCCGTTAACATAGGTGCCGGGTGATGCCGCGAGGTAGAGCGCCGCGATGATCACCACCGCCAGGGTGCCGAGCGTGCCGAAGATGGCGCCGAGCGTGCCTGCCACCGAGCCCGCGACCCCACTGGGGAGCGGGTTGCCGTCGCCTTGCTTGGCGCCGCCGAGGGCCTGCGGAATCTGGTCGAGCACCATCTTGCCCCATTCGCTGCCCTGCAGGCGGCCTTGGAGGTTCTTGCCCTGCCCGGCCAGCGCTTGTTTCAGGCTGGTGGCCTGTTCGGCCAGGCCCGGACCGGCCACGAGGCCGAGGCCCACCAGGGCGCCGGCGACGACCAGCACCACCAAGAGCAGCGCCGCCCAGAACGGCAGCCCCGTCCAGCGGTGCAGCAGGTCGGCGGCCCCGTGCAGGATGGTGGCCAGCAGCGCCGCGGCGAACACCACCATCAGCACGTCGCCGAACAACCATAACGCCATGCCGACCGCGACCGCCGTCACCGCCACCAGAAGGAGCCGGTAGATATGCGCGAGGTCGGGCTGGGGCGGCAGCCGGGCCGGAGCCCCGGCGGCGTCGGACGGTGAAAGCATGGAGAACCCCAAGGGAACGCGGCCCACCCGCGGACCAAACAACCTTCATGCCACAGCCGTGCGGGAAGTCGACCTCGGAGCCGATGCCACCGGCAAAGCTGGTGAACGGACCCTGACGCGGCCGGGCGGGCCGGCGCCGCCCCGCCCCGCCCTTGCGAACGCCGGGAGGACCCGCGCTTTAGCCCGTCGGGATAGCGGCCCGGTAGGCCGGCACCGGCAGGCCGCCGCGGCCCCAATCCTCGAGCTCCACCTCGCGGAAGATGATGAAGGTGGTGTCCGGGTCCTTGCCCATCACGTCGCGCAGCAGGTCGGAGACGCCCCTGAACAGCGCGGCCTTTTGTTCGGGCGTGGTGCGGTCGGCGCCCGGCACGGTGCCCTCGCGGGTGACCTCGATGGTGACGATCGGCATCGGCTTTTCCTCGCGGCGGGGACGACGCGGGGGGACCCGCCCGCGCCCTAGCGGCCCGCGGTCCAGCCGCCGTCGACGTGCAGGATCTCGCCGGTGACGAACGGGGCCTCCTCGAGGTAGAGCACGGCCCGCACCACGTCGTCGACCTCGCCGACGCGCTGCAGCGGATGCAGGGTCGCCAGCGCCGCATAATCCTCGCCGTCGTGCAGCGGCGTCCGCACCACGCCCGGCGACACGGCATTGACCCGGATGTTCTCCCCCGCCAGCTCGATGGCGAGGCTTCGCGTGGCGGCGTTGAGCCCGCCCTTGGTCATCGCGGCCAGCACGGAGGGAATGCGGCTGTCGGCGAATTCGGCCAGGGTGGTGGTGATCTGCACCACGTGGCCGCCCTCGCGTCGCGCCTGCATGGCCCGCACGGCGGCCTGCGTGATGAAGAAGAAGCCGTCGAGGTTCGTCGCGACCATGCGGCGGTAATCGTCCGCCGTATGGTCGACCACCGGCTTGCCGATGAAGATGCCGGCATTGTTGACCAGCGTGTCGACCCGCCCGAAGCGTTCGAGCGCCGCCGCGATCACCCGCTCGCCGGTCGCCGGATCGCCGATGTCGCCGGGGACGGCCAGAAGGTCGGGATCGTCCGTGGCCACAATGCTGCACGAGGTGGCCACCACGCCCCAGCCGCGGGCCCGGTAGGCCTGGGCGATGCCGGCGCCGAGGCCTTGCGAGGCGCCGGTGACGACGGCGACTTTTTGGGGGTGGGGCATGGGGAGGATTCCTGGGGGTTGCGTGCGTCAGCCCCTTCGAAGTCTTTGGGTGCGGCAGGGTGCGGACGCAAGAGCCGCGCGCAACGCCCGTCTGGCAAGCCAGGGGCCCGTCGTGTCACCAGCGATAAACAAGGCTGCCGATGACCTGCTGGTAGGCGCCACGATAACAATAGCCGCTCTGACATTCCTGGTAGCGGGTGTCGAGCAGGTTATTGGCGTTCACTTGGAGCTTCAGCCCGGCATATTTCGGGTCGAGCTTGGCGAAGTCGTAGTCGAGCACGGCATCCAGCAAGGCGACGTCGCGGACGCGAAACGTGTTCTGGTCGTCGCCGAAGCTCGAGCCGATGTAGCGGACGCCGGCCCCCACCCCGAGGCCGGCGAGGCGCCAGCCGGGTTGGAACGTGTATTTGGCGAAGGCCGACACGGTGTCGTCCGGGATGCCCGAGAGCGTGTTTCCGGTGGTGTCGGTGGCGCCACGGGTGATGCGGACGTCGAGACGTGTGTAAGCGGCGGTCACATCGATGCCCGGCGCCAGCGTGGCGACGGCCGCGAGTTCGACGCCCTGCGATTGCACCTGCCCCGTGGCGGCCTGGAAGGCGATATTGCTGGGGTCGAGGCGCAGCACGTTGTTCTGCGTGATGTTGAAGGCGGCAGCCGTCAGCAGCACGTTGGCACCGGGGATCTGGTACTTGATCCCGGCCTCCTCCTGCTCGCCCTGCGTGGGCGCGAAGGTCTGCCCGGCCAGGTTAGTGCCGAGCTGCGGCTCGAACTGGGTGGCGTAGCTGACGTAGGGCGCGACGCCGTTGTCGAAGAGGTAGCTCAGGCCCACGCGGCCCGTGAAGGCGGCGTCCTTCTGGTCGCCCCGCGTGGCGGCGATGAGGTCGCGGGTGTCGGTGTCGACCCAGCTCTGCCGCCCGTTGAGCGTCAGCACGAAGCCGCCCCACTTGGCCTGTTCCTGGGCATAAACGCCGACCTGATCCTGCAGCTGCTTGATGTGGTAGCTGAGATCCGTGATGTTGGGGATCGGTTGCGCGCCGTAGTTCCGCGTCACGATGTCGAGGTCGGGAGCCGACCCGAAGCCGAAGCCGTGGTTCAGGAACGCGTGCTGGTAGTCGACGCCGAACAACAGCGTGTTGGCCACTGGGCCGAGCGTGAAGTGGCTTTCGGCCTGATTGTCCAGCGTCAGGAAGTTGAAGCTGTCGATCACGCGGCCCGTGGACCGGGACGCGAGCCCCGCCACATCGTCGACGCCGTCGATCTGAGTGTATTTGGAATCGACGTTGACGTGGGTGAACCGCAGGTTCTGGCGCACGGTGAGCAAATCGCTGAAGCGGTGCTCGGCCAGATATCCGATGCGGTATTGTTCCTGGCTCTGCGCCCCATAGGCGGGGTCGTTCGAGTAGAGCGACGTGAGCGAATGGTTCGGCCCTTGGAAGAAGCTCGTGTTCGCGTTCACCCGGCTCGTCTGGTGCTCGGCCAGCACGGTCACGCTCGTGTCACTGTCGGGCCGCCAGGTGACGGCGGGGGCGACGTAGGTGCGGTTGTCGTCGGCGCCCGGCAGCCAGTTGCCGGACTCGCGCACGAGGCCGGTGAGCCGGTACGAGAACCCGTCGAGGCCGACCACAGGGCCGCCGATGTCGAAGTTGCCCTGGTACCGGTCGTATTGGCCGATCTGCAGCTGCAGCTCGCCGAAGGGGCCCGCGGTGGGGCGCTTGGTGGTGAGGTCGATGATGCCGCCCGGCGAGCCGAGCCCGTAAAGGCCGGAGGCCGGCCCGCGCAGGATCGTCAGATCCTGCAGCCCGTAGGGTTCGACCAGCGGGATCGAGAATCCGCTGCCGCCCTGCCGCAGGCCGTCGCGGTAGACGCCGTCATAGGTCACATCGAAGCCGCGGATGGAGAAGCTGTCGAAGCGCGGGTCGTAGCCGAAGGTGCCGGTGGTGGTGCCTGGCGTGTAGTCGACCGCCTGCTTGAGCGTCTGCACGTTGCGGTCGTCGAGCTCGCGGCGCGTGACGGTCGATTGCGATTGCGGCACTTCGATCGTGGGCGTGTTGGTTTTCGTGCCGGCCGTGCTGCGCGTCGCGAGATAGCCGACCGTTCCAGGTGGCACGTCACGCAATTGAAGGCCCGACACGTCGATCGCGTCGAGGTCGACGGTGGCGCCCTGTGCCGCTGCGGATTGCGCCGATGCCCCACCGGCCGAGAGAAGGCTGGCACACAGCGACACGAACCCGATCCACGGCGTTTTGAAGCGACCAACCACGATCCCGATCCTCCTTGTTCTGAGTTGAGACGGAGGCTCTGGACTGATGATGACCGACAAGCGACCCCAAATTGACGTTCGGTCCCGCATTCCGAACAAGGTGTGAGAATGCCGCCACCTTTGTTTAATTAGAACAATGATGGACTAAGGACCGGCGCAAGCGTCACGAACCCTCCGTCCGAGGCCATCCAACATCGAAAGATCATGCAAAATTTCCATTTTCCAGGCGCAATTTCCTGATAATTCTTGTAAAACCAACGAACACGATCCTCTATACTTCAATTGAGCGACGTGCGATCAAGGATCGCCCCCTCCGCATCCGAACCAGCAAGGACCGACCGTCATGCTCCTGGCCGCGCCCGGCAGCTACAGTGAGGATCTGACGCCCACGCACGGTGGCGACCCGTTCCGCATCTTCGTCTACGCGCCCGACGGTCCTGCTCCCGCCGCGGGGTGGCCCCTGCTTTGCCTGACGGATGGCAACGCTGTGTTCGGCACCGCGGTCGACGCCCTGCGCGGGCAGGCGACGTGGCCCAGCGGCACCGATGTCGGCGAGGGCGTCATCGCCGCGATCGGTTACCCGACCCCGGCGGCCTATGATCCGTTGCGACGCTCCTGGGACCTCACTCCGGCACCCGGCCGCGCTTATCCGCCGTTCACCGCGGGAGGGCTGCCGGCACGCACGGGTGGCGCGGCGCCGTTTCTCCGCTTCCTCGCCAGCGACCTGCTTCCCTGGATCCAAAATCAAACGTCGATCGACCAGCGCCGTACGAGCCTGTTCGGACACTCCTTCGGCGGCCTGTTCGCCCTGTATTCGCTGTTCACCCGACCGGAATTGTTCCGAAACATCTTTGCGGCAAGCCCGAGCCTGTCCTGGGAGGATGGCTCGCTACGTCCGGCGGAAGACGCGTTTTTCGCAGGAACGGCCGAGTGCCGCGACATCCGCGTGCACCTGTCGGCCGGTGCCTATGAGGGCGAGCAGATTGCCCCGTTTTATCACGGGCGCGCCGATGAAGCCGAGCGTCGGGCGCACCAGCGCCAGATCGCCACGATCAGCCTCGCCCGCGCGTTGTCAGACCGCATTGCGGCGGCAGGGGTGCAGGGGCTTACCTGCAGCTTCGAATTGTTCGCAGGAGAAAACCACATGTCAGTTCCGACGGTGGCGGTGAGCCGGGCCGTGCAGACCGCCTTTTCGCTTTCCTGGGATCGTCGATCCAAACACGAGCCGCACTCATAGGCCCGTGGCGCGCATCTCGATTCAGCCGTGGAGCAATGCCTTGATCCTCACTCCACCACCCAATGGATCGGCTTGAAACTCCCATTGTTCGACTGCAACGCCGAACAGGCCGTCAGCCCGATGATCAGATCCTCTTCGGCCACGAAGGTGATGCTGTCCCCCGCCCGGCTCAGCGGCGGCTCGACCGTCAGGGCGCCGGTGGTGGCGTCGATCGGCACGTTCATGAAGCAGTTGAACGCAACCGGGATGCGGTCGGGCGCGATGCCGTAGGGCTCAAGCGCCGCCGCGAGGTTGCCAAAGCAGCCGCGGTGCGGGTCCGTGTCGCCGTAGATAATGCGGAAGGTGTCGGCCGAGCAGGGCGTCAGCAGGAAATCGTGGCGGCCCACCGTGTCGGCCACGATGCGCAGCAGCACCCGCGAACGGTTGGAATAGAGCGGGTCGCCGGTCGTCAGGTAGATCTTGCTGGCATAGTCGAGCGTGCGACCGGACGAGATCACCTCGTCGACGTCGTGGCGGTTGAAGGCCAGGAGGTCCGCCACCTGCTCGCCGCGCGGGTCGATGACGGTGAGGCGCTGCCCCTTGTCGAGCGTAAAGGCCGTGCCCGAACGGGGCGGGATCTCGTGGGTGTGGGCCGCCGCGTCCGTGAACATGCCTAGTTTCCTGCGTCATCGTGAGCGGAGCGGCGATGGAGGGGGCGCCGCAGCCAGTCGCCGAGGCTGCATGGAGTGCCACGGCGCTGCGTGCCTCGCAATGACGGGGTTGGGCTCAGGCAGCGGGCCTCTGCGCCGGCTCGGTGATGGTTACGCCGTTGGCATCGGCCCGGTAGGCGCGGGCGGCCGCATAGGCGGGGCGGCGGGCCCGCATGATCGAGCCGAGCGGCCGGTGCGCCGCGAGACCCGTCCAGGGGTTGAAGGCAAGGCGGTCCTCGACGAGGTCGCGCAGGGCGTCCGACCAGGTGTCCTGCGGGCTCGCCTCGATGCGGGCCACCGCCACATAGGGGCTTTCGTCCTCGGGCCATTGCGCCGCCGCATCCTCGATCGGCGTGGCCTCGAGGCGGGTGCCGAGTTGCACCCGCATCTCCCACACGGCCGGCAGGCTGCGGAAATAGGCCGACACGGCCTCGCGGATGGCATCGGGGCTTTTCGTCACGTCGAGCGGCTTCTCGGACAAGGCCGTGAGGCTGGGCGACAAGGGCGACACCGCCACCTTGCCGAAGTAGTCACCGTGCAGCAGCGCCGCCTGGGAAAAGAAGCTGTCGCCGAGCAGCTCCGTCCGGGCCTGCCCGGCCAGGGTGGTGAGCGTGGCGGATTTGATGCCGACCGTCTCGAGCGCCGCCTCGGTGGCGCCCGTCACCACCGACAGAACATGCTTTACCGGCTCGGCAAGGCCCGTGGTGGCGGCCAGCGGCCGCAACTGGCGCAGGAACCCCTTGGCGGTGCCGATCTGGAAGGCCGGGGAATTGCCCAGCACCCAGTTCTGCGTCGCCTCGTCGGTGCTGTCGGGCAGGCGTTCGCCCGGCACCCCGAACACTTTCAGCGCCATGCCGCGCGGGGTCGACACGTTGTCGCCGAGGATGTCGCCCGGCGTGGTGGAGAAGCGCAGCATCGCCTCGTAGGCGGCCGGGGTGGCGAACACCCCTTGCGCATATTCGGGCGGCAGGCCGGGCAGCACGGTGAAGCGCGCCCGCACATAGCCATGCGCCTTGGCGTGGACGGCCCGGTAGGCATGGCCCTCGTCGGCGTGGGTCTTGCGCTGGATCGCCAGCATCGCCTCGGTCAACCCCTGCTCGACCTCGGCCTCGTCGGGCGGGATCGTCTCGAAGGAGGGATGAAACCGGAGCGGGGGGAGATGCTGTGGCATGGTCGTCAATGCCGCGCCGCTCGGGCGGGTTGCGGGTGCGGGGCGCCCGGGCCCGTCCGATAGTGACGCAGCTGGTGTCGCGGGCGTTCACACGAAGGCGTCACTGCGGACGGAGCGAGCGACGAGCCGGAGCCGGGAGCTTTATGCGATGCAGGTCGGGGCGCCCGGTTCCGGGTTCCGCTTTGCGGCCCCGGAATGACGGTGTGATCTGGTTGGTGGCCTCTCAGGGGCCGACTTGCAGCTCGTCGAGCGACAAGGGCGGGTTGAGGGCCCAGGCGGGCGCGGCGGCGGCGGGCCGCGCGGCTGCAG
>NZ_JARPVX010000111.1:0-9407 GCF_033947565.1 Lichenihabitans sp. Uapishka_5 | reverse complement strand
GCTCCGTGGGAATCCACTGTCTCTGAACTACGCACATTCCGTCCACACGGCCTAGGTTGTCGCACGCCAACCTAGAACGACCCTAAACTGGTCCGGCTCGGGTTCCTATAGGAAAACCAAAAGGGCGCCCTGGCGGAAGCCGCCGGCCGCGACATGATCCTTCCATGACGACCTTCTTCACCAGCGACACGCATTTCGGGGACATGCGCATCCTGCGCATCGACAAACGGCCGTTCAAGAGCTTGGCCGAGCACGACGCCGCGCTCGTGGCGAACTGGAACGCCCTTGTCGGCCCGGACGATACCGTGTGGCACCTCGGCGACTTCGCGCTCGGGCCGCCGGACGCGGCTGTGGCGGCCCTGCTGGACGGGCTCAACGGCACCAAGCATCTGATCGTCGGCAACAACGATGGGCCCGGCACCCTGCAGGCCCCGGCCTGGGCGAGCGTCAGCCATTATGCCGAGATCACCGAAGGGGACACCGGCCTCATCCTCTGCCACTACGCGTTCCGCACCTGGAACGCCATGGGACGGGGCACGCTCAACCTGCACGGCCATTCCCACGGCCTGCTGAAGACGGCCCCGAAGCAATATGACGTCGGCGTCGACGTGTGGGCGTTCCATCCGGTGACGCTGGAGCAGATCCGGGCGCGTCGCCGCGTCACCCGGATCAAGCATTTCGGCGGTCCGGCCGAGCCTGCGGAGGAGGCCTGAAGCCAAGCCGCGCCGGTTCGTGCCGCCCTGGCTTCGGGCCTGTGTTTTTTGGCGCGAGGCTGTTGTCGTGGCTTTGAGGCCTCAGAACTCCTCCCAGCTCGCCTCGGGGGTGGGCTCGACCTTGCGGGCCGCGCCGCCCCGACCCGAGGTTCGCAGCGCCGGGGTGGCGCGCCGGGCAGGGGTGGCGGCCTGGGCGGGCCGGCCGCCCTCGACGGTGAACTGCCCGACAAGCCGCGACAGCTCTTGGGTTTCCTGGGCCAGGTTCTTGCTGGCCGCCGTCGATTCCTCCACCATTGGCGGCGTTCTGCTGGGTGACCTGATCCATCTGGTTGATGGCGGTGTTGACCTGATCGAGGCCGGCCGCCTGTTCCTGCGCCGACGCCGCGATGTCGGAGATGATGCGGCTGACCGCCGTCACCTGGCCGACGATGCGCTCGAGTGCCTTGCCGGTTTCGCCCACCAGCGCCACGCCCTGGTCGACGTGGCCGCGTGAGGCCGAGATCAACCCCTTGATATCCTTGGCGGCTTCCGCCGAACGCTGGGCCAGCGCCCGCACCTCGGAGGCCACGACCGCAAAGCCGCGGCCCGCTTCGCCGGCCCGCGCCGCCTCGACGCCCGCGTTGAGCGCCAGGAGGTTGGTCTGGAAGGCGATCTCGTCGATGACGCCGATGATTTGGCTGATCTGCTGGGACGAGCTTTCGATGGCGCTCATGGCCTGCACGGCCCGGCCCACAACGTCGCCCGATTGTTCGGCATCGGCCTTGGTGCTCGCCACGGCCGAACGGGCTTCGAGGGCACCTTCCGAGGTGCGCTTCACCGTGGCGGTGATCTGGTCAAGCGCCGCGGCGGTTTCCTCGAGGCTCGCGGCCTGCTGCTCGGTCCGGCGCGACAGGTCGTCGGCCGCCGACGAGATTTCGGACGTGCCGGACCGGATGCTGCCGGTTGCGCCCACCACGGTCACGATCGTGGTCTGCAGCTTGTCGATGGCGGCGTTGAAGTCATCGCGGAGCTTCTCGTATTCGGCCGGGAAGGGCGTGACGAGGCGGACGGTCAGGTCGCCGTCCGACAACCGGACGAGTCCCGCGCCAAGGCCGGTCACCACGGTTTCCTGCTTGGCGGCAGCGTCCTGCCGCTCGCGCTCTTCCTGCCGACGCAGCGTTTCCGCGGCCTCGCGCTGCCGTGCCGTCTCGGCTTCGAGCGCGATCTTCTCGGTGCCGGTCACCTTGAACACCTGCGCCACCTTGGCGATGGTGCCGATCTCGTCACGGCGCTCGGCACCCTCAATGGCCGTGTCGTAGGCCCCGCCTGCGATGGCCGACAGGTTGCGGGCCAGGGCGTTGATCGGGGTCGATACCCACATCCGCAACGCCACGAAGCCGAGGGCCGCGACAACTGCAAGCCCGCCGAGGATCGTCGCCCAGGTGGTCAGGATAGTGGCATTGGTGATGTCCGAAGTGGCGTCGTTGATCCGCTTGGTTTCGACCAGCAGGTTGTCCACCATGGTCTTGATGGCGTCCGCTGCGGCCTTTGTGTCGGGGCCGCAGGCTTTGTTGTAGCTGGTCCGCGTTTGATCCAGGACGGCGGCGTCGTTCGAGGCGGCGAGCCTCATGGTCTCGGCGCAGGACGTGTTGATCGCCTGCAAACCTTTGGCCTTCAAGTCGTTGAAGGCTGCCGCGTGGTCGGGCAACAGGGCGGCGCTACCGTCCATGAATCCGACGAACTGCTCCTTGCTGGCCGCGATCAGCGCGATGGCGGCCTTGTCGGTGTCCGGCGTCTGCGAGATGATCAGGTCGGCGATGCCGGACCGCGTGGCCCAGAGCGTGCGGCTCGCGCGCGCAAGCGTCACACTGGCGGCGCCCTGATGATCGCTGAGGTCACTGTAGTTGGTGTCGATGACCCGCATCTTGCCGGTGGTGAAAAAAGCCGCTCCGAGAACGAAGGCTGCAAAAACCGCGATAATACTCAGAAATTTTCCGATGATCGAAATGTGCTTCATGGTTTCGGCCCCTCGCAACGTTGAGGAAGCACTACAGAGCACGTCTGTCTAAAATCTGAATCTTGGCTGCAAAGCCAAAGCATTAAGCACGAACACCCTGCATGGCAGGCTTCGCGCGAAGCGGGGGAACCTATGGGCCGTCGTGGCGGGCCCCGAAGATGGCACTGCCCACCCGGACATGGGTGGCGCCGAGCTGGATCGCCAATTCGAAATCGGCGCTCATGCCCATCGACAAGGTGGCGAGGCCGTTGCGGGCCGCGATCGTGGCCAGCAGGGCGAAATGCGGCGAAGCCTGCTCCGCGGCGGGCGGGATGCACATCAGCCCGTCGATCGCGAGGCCGAGGTCGCGGCATCGCGCGATGAAGCTGTCGGCGTCCTCCGGCAGCACGCCGGCCTTTTGCGGCTCGGCCCCGGTGTTGACCTGGACCAGGAGGCGCGGCCGGCGACCGCCGCGGGCGATTTCGGCCGCCAGGGCCTCGGCGAGCTTCGGGCGGTCGAGCGTCTCGATGGTGTCGAACAACGCCACGGCGTCCCGCACCTTGTTGGTCTGCAGGGGGCCGATCAGGTGCAGGTCGATGTTTGGCGTCGTGGCCCGCAGGCCCGGCCACTTGGCCTGGGCCTCCTGGACGCGGTTCTCGCCGAAGGCCCGCTGCCCGGCCGCGATCACCGGCGCGATGGACTCCGCCCCATAAGTCTTCGACACGGCCACCAACGCGACCGTTGCCGGGTCGCGCTCCGAATCCCGCGCCGCGCGGGCGATGCGGGTCCGGATGGCGTCCCACTGGGACACGGCCGGGTCGGCCCCGGGGCCGGGCACGGGCGCCGTCCCGGGCTTCGCCTCAGCCTTCCTCGTCCGACTCGATGTCGCCGTCGATCAAGCCCGACACGTCGTCGTTTTCTTCCTCGTCTTCCTCGAGAAAGGTGTCGTCCGCGGGCTCGTCCTCGACGTCGATGTCGTCCTCGGTCGTGGTTTCGGGCTTCTCGGCCGCCTCGGCTTCCTCGAGCGACACGGTCTCGGCCTGCGTGGCGTCGGTTTCCGTCTCGGTCTCGTCCTCGTCATTGACGGGGGCCGCGCGAACAGGGGCACGGGCGAGCGGCGCCGCCTGGAACACGGTGGCGCACTTCGGGCACACGATCGGGTCGCGATTCAGGTCGAAGAACTTCGTGCTGCAATTCTGGCATTGGCGCTTGGCGCCAAGTTCGGGTTTCACCACAGGGTTTTCCTTGGAAGGGGCCGGTTGCCGCCGCAAAATGAACGCCCGCGTTAGTGGCCCCTCGCCACCCTGTCAACACGCGAATGCCGCCGCCGCCGGGGCCGTAATGACAGGGGCGGGCGGCGCGTGTTAGGAGCGCCGCCAGAGTTCCGTTCCTCGTTTCAAGGTTCCCGTCGGTGTCGCTGCCCCCATCCTCGGCCCATGCGGCCGCCCCGCAGCCGCTCACGGCCGGCCGCAGCGGGCCGCTCGCCGGACGCCTCAAGCCGCCCGGCGACAAGTCGCTGTCGCACCGCGCCTTCATCTTCGGGCTGTTGACGGTCGGCGCCACGGAGGTCGAGGGCCTGCTCGAGGGCGACGACGTGCTGCGCACCGGCGAAGCCTGCCGGGCGCTCGGCGCCACGCTGACCCGTCATGGTCCCGGCCGCTGGACCGTGCAGGGCGTCGGCATCGGCTCGCTGTTGACGCCCGTGGCGCCGCTCGATTTCGGCAATGCCGGAACCGGCGCCCGATTGATGATGGGCGTCGTGGGCGGCCATGCGGTGACCGCCACCTTCGATGGCGACGCCAGCCTGCGCAAGCGGCCGATGCGGCGCATCCTCGACCCGCTCGAACAGATGGGCGCCGAAGTGCTCGACCAGGCGTCCGGCGGCCGCTGCCCGCTGGTGCTGAAGGGCACGGGGGAGCCGTTGCCCATCAGCTATGAAACGCCCGTGGCTTCGGCGCAGATCAAGTCGGCCGTGCTGCTGGCCGGGCTCAACAGCATCGGCCGCACCGTGGTGATCGAGCGCGAAGCCTCGCGCGACCACACGGAAACCATGCTGCGCCATTTCGGCGCCACCGTGCAGGTGGAGCCCTGGGGCCAGCATGGCCGCAGGATCGTGCTCGAAGGCCGGCCCGAGCTGCGGCCGCGCCCCGTCGCGGTGCCGGCCGACCCGTCTTCGGCCGCCTTTCCGATGGTGGCGGCCCTGTTGGTGCCGGGCTCCGAGGTGCTGCTCGAGCGGGTGATGATGAACCCCCTGCGCACGGGGCTGCTCACCACCCTGCTGGAGATGGGGGCCGACATCGCCGTGGAAGGCCGCCGCGTCGAGGGCGGCGAGGAAGTGGCCGACCTGCGGGTGCGGGCGTCGCGGCTGCGCGGCGTCGATGTGCCGGCCGCGCGGGCGCCCTCGATGATCGACGAATATCCCGTGCTGGCGGTGGCGGCGGCCTTTGCGGAAGGCGAAACCCGGATGCGTGGATTGCAGGAACTGCGGGTGAAGGAATCGGACCGGCTCGCGGCCGTCGGGGCGGGCCTTGGCGCCAATAACATCGACCATGCGATCGACGGCGACGACCTCATCGTGCGGGGTGGCCCGGTGAAGGGTGGCGGCACGGTGGTGACCCACCTCGATCACCGTATCGCGATGAGCTTCCTTGTTTTGGGCCTTGCGGCCCAAAATCCTGTGACAGTCGACGACGAGGCGATGATCGCCACGAGCTTCCCGACCTTCAAGCCGAGCATGACGGCGCTCGGCGCCCGCTTCGTGTGATCCGATGATCGTCGCGCTCGATGGACCGGCCGCGTCCGGCAAGGGCACGCTCGCCCGCCGCCTCGCGGCCCATTTCGGCCTGCCGCACCTGGACACGGGGCTGCTTTACCGGGCCACGGCCCGGGCGCTGCTCGATGCCGATGAGCCGCTCGACCACGGGCCGGCCGCGGTGGCGGCCGCTCGCGGGCTGGCGTTGACGGATTTCGAGGAAGCGCGCCTGCGCGGCCGCGACATGGGCGAGGCGGCTTCCATCGTGGCCGCCATCCCGGAAGTGCGGCGCACCCTGGTGGAGGCCCAGCGCCGCTTCGCCCAGCGCCCCGGCGGCGCGGTGCTGGATGGCCGCGACATTGGCACGGTGATCTGCCCGGACGCCGAGGCCAAGATCTTCGTCACCGCTTCGCCTCAGGCGCGGGCCCAGCGCCGGGCGCTCGAACACGCCCGGGCGGGCGAGCCGGTGCCCTTTGCGGTTGTGCTGGCCGACATCCTGCGACGGGACGAGCGTGATGCGTCGCGCAGCGTGGCGCCGCTGCGCGCGGCCGACGATGCCGTGACCCTCGACACGACGGCGCTCGACATCGCCGGCGCCTTTGCGGCGGCGGTCGCCATCGTGGAGGCCGCGAGAAGCCGTCGTCCAGGCTGACGCGGGGCCTTGCGGCCGGCGAGCCGGCATCGTCGCCTCACATCCACAGATTGATTTTCGCGGCCGGCTGCTGCTACGGATACCTTACGTAAGGGAAGGTCGTCCGGAAGGAACCAGCATGCCGAAGCGCAGTCCGGGCTTGCCCAGCGACGATCACGTCAACCGCCGCTTCGGCGAGCGCCTGCGGGCCTGCCGGGAAAGGGCCGGCAAAAGCCAGTCGGACGTCGGCACGGCGCTCGGGGTCAGCTTCCAGCAGATCCAGAAATACGAGAACGGCTCGACCTCGATCAGCCTGAACCGCATCTTCGATTTTGCCGACAACGTCGGCATCAGCATGTCGAGCTTGTTCGAGGGCCTCGACCCGCGGGCGTTCCAGGCCGCCGCGGCGGGCGGTTTCGCAGAAGAAGGGCAGGCGGCACTGACCGACGATGCCGACGACATGCGGCTCGTTGCGGGACAATATTCCAAGCAGAAGGTCCGGCTGATCGGGGCCTTCAACCGCGTCGCCGACGCAAAGGCCCGCGTCACCCTGATCGAGATGGCCGAAGCCCTGGCGGCCCGGGACGACGACCAGGCGGCGTGACGCTCATCCGGCCAGACACGAACGTTATACCATGGTGATCGAAAAGCGATGGCAGCCTTCCTTTAGGGCAGCTGGCCGTGGGTTCCGAAGATCGCCCTTAACGCGGCCGTGATGATGTGACGCTCCGTGAAGACTGCGGGGCGGATCGTGTTCAACAACATCAAGATTGCGAAGAAGCTGGCGCTGGCCTTCGGGGGTGCCCTGGCGGCTGTGCTGTTGATCTGCGGCGGCGTGTTGTTCGAGCAGCAGAACTCCATCGCGGTGGCGAGCCTCAACGCGGCCGCCACCCGCATCATGGCGGATGCCGAACGCGCGCTCGGCGGGCTGCATGACCAGAACGCCTCCGTGCGCGGCCTGATCCTTTACCGCCAAAGCCGCTTTGCCGACCAATACAGGGCCGCGGCCGCCCAGGTCGATGCCGCCCTGGCGGATGCCCGCGCCGCAGTTGGCGACGATGCCACGATCGCCACGAGCCTCGACAAGACCACGGACGCGATCCGGGCTTGGCAATCGGCGTTCGGGACCCGGGTGATCGAACTCGCTTCCGACGAGGCGCATCGTGACGAGGCCGCCGGCCTCGCGACCTCGGAACTCGCCTTCTCGGCCTTCGAAAAGGTGCGGACCTATACGGCGCGGACGCTGGCCAAGGCGAGCGCCAAGGCCGAGGCCACCCAGGCCGCCCAGGTGCAGGCCTACGGCACCGTCCGCGCCGTGCTGATGGGCGGCATCGGCCTCGCGGCCCTGGCCATGCTGGCGGCCTGGGTCTGGCTGCGCCACACGATCGGCCGTCCGATCGGCGCCATGACGGTCGCCATGAAGGCGCTGGCGGCCGGCGACACCACCGTCTCGGTTCCGGCACTCGGGCGCCGCGACGAGGTCGGCCACATGGCCGACGCTCTGCAGGCTTTCCGGGATGCGGCGCTGGCGCAGCGACGCACCAAGGCCGAGGCCGCGGCGAGCCGTGACGCACAAAGCCGCGAACAAGCTCGCGCGGCCGCGATCGAAGCCGAGGCGGCCCAGCAGCAGGCCCATGTGGTGAGCGTCCTGGCCGAAGGGCTCGACCGGTTGTCGCAGGGCGACCTCGCGGGTCGGATCGAGGCGCCGCTCGGCGCCGCCTATGAAAAGCTGCGGCACGATTATAATGCGGCGCTCGATACGCTGCGCGATACCATGGGGCATGTGTCCGAAAATGCCGGGGCGATCCGCTCCGGCACCGGCGAAATCGCCACCGCGGCCCAGGACCTGTCGCGCCGCACCGAGCAGCAGGCCGCGACGCTGGAGGAAACCGCCGCGGCGCTTGAGGAGATCACCACCACGGTCGGCAAGTCGGCCGCCGGCGCCCTGCAGGCCCAGGCCGTCGTGGACAGGACCAAGGCCGACGCGGTGGCGTCCGAGACCGTGGTGGGCGAGGCCGTGGCGGCCATGTCGGCCATCGAGGCCTCTTCGAAGCAGATCGGCCAGATCATCGGCCTGATCGACGAGATCGCCTTCCAGACCAACCTGCTGGCGCTGAATGCTGGCGTCGAAGCGGCTCGGGCCGGCGAGGCGGGCCGCGGCTTCGCCGTGGTGGCGTCCGAAGTGCGGGGCCTGGCCCAGCGCTCGGCCGGCGCCGCCAAGGAGATCAAGGCCCTGGTGGCGGCCTCGGACGGCCATGTGAGCCGTGGTGTGGGGCTGGTCGGCAAGGCCGGGTCGGCGCTGCATCGCATTCTCAGCCAGGTGGGCGAGATCAGCACCGCCGTGAACGACATCGCGGCGAGCGCCCAGGAACAGGCGACGGCACTGCGCGAAGTCAACACCGCCGTGATCCACATGGATCAGGTGACCCAGCAGAACGCCGCCATGGTGGAGCAGACCACCGCCGCGAGCCGCAGTTTGGCCGAGGAAACCGAGACGCTGGCTGGCCTGATCGGCCGCTTCCGCCTTGATGCGACCGCGCGGCCGGCGCGCCGCGCCGCGCCGCCGGTTCTGAAGGCCACCGGCACCGACGGCCCCGCCCGGGCGGCCGCCGGGGCAGGGGACTGGGAAGAGTTCTGAAGCGCGGCGGGTTGACCCGCTTCGCTTGGGATAGAGCGCGGCGGGTCTACCCGCTTCGCTGGCCGTGAAGCATGGCGGGTTGACGCGTATCAGGACGCGGCCCGCACCCCCGTGGCGCCGCCGATGAACAGCCGTTTCGCCCCTGGCGCCCGGTCGACGAGGCCGAGGCCGATGTCCCGCAGGGCGCGGAGCGGCAGCAGGTCGTTCGAGAACAGCCGGTTCAGCCCGTCCGTCATGGCCGCCATGGTGGCGGCGTCGAAGCTGCGGGCGCGGCTGTAGCGGTTGAGCACGTCGGGCGCGCCGGGGTCGAGGCCGAGTTCCATCGCGTCGGCCACCGCTTCGCTCAGCGCCGCGGCATCCCGCAAACCGAGATTGAGGCCCTGGCCGGCGAGCGGGTGGATCACCCGTGCGGCGTCGCCAAGCAGCGCCACCCGGTTTCCCGTCAGCCGCCGTGCCAGCTCGAGCCGCAGCGGCAGCGCCCGGGGCTTGTCCTCGAGCCGCATCGGCCCGAGCGCCGGCCCGATGCGGGCCTCGAGCGCCGCGATGAACTCCGCCTCCGGCAGCGCCGCGAGCCGCTCGGCCTCGGCGGTGCGCTCGGTCCAGACGATCGACAACCGCGTGTCAGTGCCGTCCGGGGCCCGCAGCGGCAGCAGATCGCCGATGGGCGTCGCCGCCACAGCGTCGAGCAGGGCCGCCCG
>NZ_JARPVX010000110.1:0-9424 GCF_033947565.1 Lichenihabitans sp. Uapishka_5 | reverse complement strand
ACCCGGGGCCGCGCGCCATGATCGCTGCCGCCCTGGCCGAGGTGGCGTCGGCCCAGGGCGTACCGGCCGACTTGGTGGTGGAGGTCGGCATCGTGGATGGCGCCCGCATCGCGCTGCGCACCATGAATGCCCGCCTCGGCATCCTGGGCGGGCTGTCGGTGCTGGGCACCACCGGAATCGTGGTGCCCTATAGCTGCGGGGCCTGGATCGCCACCATTCACCGCGGGATCGATGTGGCGCGCGCGGCCGGTCTGGCCCACGTGGCGGGCGCCACCGGCTCTACCTCCGAGGCCGCCGTCAAGGCGCTCTACGGCCTGCCCGAGCAGGCGTTGATCGACATGGGCGATTTCGTCGGCGGCATGCTGAAATACCTGCGCCGCACCCCCGTCCCGCGGGTCACGGTGGCGGGCGGCTTCGCCAAGATGTGCAAGCTCGGCCAAGGCTTGCTCGACCTGCATTCCCGGCGCGACGCGGTGGATTTCGACTGGCTGGCCGCACGGGTCGCGGAAGCGGGCGGGTCCGCGGCGGCCGTCGAGGCCGCACGGAGCGCCAACACCGCCCTCGCGGTGCTCGAAGCGTCGCGCGCGTCTGGCCTGCCGCTGGCCGCTTTGGTCGTACAGGCGGCCTGGACGACCGCATCGCGTGCGCTCGATCGGTCCGATGTCAGGCTCGATGTGGTGGCGTTCGACCGGCAAGGGGGATTTCTGGCCGCGGCGGGCGCGGACGCCTTGCTCACGAATGCAGGCGAGAGCCCGCAGGCGGCTCGGTCGTAAGACGCACGACCGTCGCGTCGTTGTCGGGCCCGACATCCACGGCTGCGCCGATTTACGGCTTCAATCCCAGGCCGTCCTGTTCTAGGCAGGGTTCTTGCTTCTAAGGGGCGGGAGGACGGGGATCGATGCTGGCCGCCTATGTGACGGAATGGGGATCGCTGCTGCTGCGCTGGCTGCACATCGTGACCGCCATGGCGTGGATCGGTGCTTCGTTCTTCTTCATGCACCTCGATGCGAGCCTCAGAACCACGCCGACCATCGCCAAGGGCGGCGTCGCCTGGGAGGTGCACGGCGGCGGTTTCTACGAGATGCGCAAGTATCTGGTGGCGCCCGAGCAGATGCCGCCCGAGCTCACCTGGCACAAATGGCAGTCCTATTGGACCTGGATCTCCGGCTTCTCGCTGATGGTCTGGATCTATTACGGGCAGTCGAGCCTTTATCTCGTCAACCCGGAGGTGATGCGGCTCGCGCCCTTCGAGGCCGTGCTGCTCGGCGTCGGCGGCCTGGCGCTTGGCTGGGTCGTCTACGATCAGGCCTGTCGGCGCCTGGTGGGGCGGCACGACGCGCTTCTGGCGGGCCTCGTGTTCGTCTTTGTCATCGGCATGAGCTGGGCCTGGGCGCATGTCTTTTCCGGCCGCGGCGCCATGATCCACACCGGGGCCCTGATGGCCACGATGATGACCGGCAACGTGTTCCTCAACATCATCCCCAACCAGAAGAAGGTGGTGGCCGACCTTCTGGCCGGGCGGACCCCCAACCCGGCCTTCGGCCATCAGGCCAAGCAGCGCTCCACCCACAACAATTATTTCACGCTGCCGGTCATCTTCATGATGATCTCGAACCATTACCCGACGACCTTCGCCGACAATGCGGTGATCCCGCTGGTGGTCACGCTGGTGATCGTGGCCGGGGCCGTGGTGCGGCACTTCTTCAACATCCGGCATCGCCTGCATGGCGACAACTGGCGCTCGCCCTGGTGGGCCTGGGCCGTGGCGGCGCTGGCCTTGTTCACGGCCTTCTACGCCGGCATGGCTGCGAGCCCGAGCGGACGCGACCGCCTGGGCCTGCCGCCGTTGGCCGCGCCGGAGCCCGGCAAGGCCGCCGCGGCCACAGAGCCTGCGGCCATGCCGCTGCGGTTGGCCGATGCGCTGCCGCCGCCGGCCGTGGTGGAGGTGATCTCCACCCGCTGCGCCATGTGCCATGCGGCCCAACCGGCGTTCGAGGGGCTGCAGATCGCCCCCAAGAACGTGCATCTCGACACGCCCGCCGCCATCGCCCGGCAGGCCGACGCCATCCGGGTGCAGGCCGTGCTGAGCCACGCCATGCCGCCCAACAACCTGTCCGAGATGACGCCCGAAGAACGAAGCGTTCTCGCTGCTTGGCTGCTGCCCCGAACCTGAACGTCAGCCGGTCGGCGTTGCCGCGAACGCCCGCACCGCCTCGACCAGCACCGCGAGTGCCACGCCGGCATCGGCGGCGGTGATCGACTCGGCGGGGTTGTGGCTGATGCCGCCGGTGCAGCGCACGAACAGCATGCCGATCGGGCAAAGCCGCGCCATCGCGAGGCCGTCGTGGCCGGCGCCGCTCGGCAGGCGCACCACCGGCAGGCCCTGCCGCGATACGGCCTCGGCCAGAACACCCTGCAGCGTGGCGCCGCAAGGGGCCGCCGCGACCTCGTAGAAACGCGTCACCGTGATGCCGACGCCGCGCCGCGCCGCGCAGGCCGCGAAGCCGTCCTCGAGACGGTCCAGCGCCGCCAGTCGGGCGGCGTCGTCGGGGCTGCGCAGATCGACCGTCAGGCGTGCCGCGCCCGCGATGACGTTGACGGCGCCGGGCTGCGCCTCGATCTGCCCCACGGTCGCCACTACGGCGGGGTCGGCCAGCGCCAGAGCTTCGACGAGGCCGACCATCTCTGCCGCGGCCGCGAGCGCGTCGCGTCGCAGCCGCATCGGCACCGTGCCGGCGTGGCCGGCCGTGCCGACGATCTCGACCTTGAGCCGCGTCGCCCCGGCGATCGCCGTCACGACGCCCACCGGCACGTCTTCGTGCTCCAGCACCGGCCCTTGCTCGATATGTACCTCGAGATAGCCCATCACCGAGCCAGGCGGGCGCGCCAGGGCCGCGATGGCTTCGGGATCGCGGCCGAAGTGGAGCAGCGCCTCGCGCAGCGTCACGCCGTCGGCATCGCGCCCTTCCAGGGCAGCGGTATCGAAGCCGCCGGCCAGCGCCCGGGAGCCCGACAGGGTGTGCGGAAAGCGCACGCCTTCCTCATCCCCGAAGGCCACGACCTCGATGGCGAACGGCAGTGCCACGCCCTCGGCGCGCAGCTGCGCCACGGCCGCGATGGCCACCACCACGCCCAACGTGCCGTCGAAGCGGCCGCCATTGCGGATCGTGTCGATATGGGAGCCGAGGATCAGCGTCGGGGCGTCGGGCCGGGGGCCTGCGAGCCGCCCCACCACGGTGCCGAGCGCATCGACGGTCGTGTCGAGCCCGGCCGCGCGCATCCAGTCCGACACCGTCTCGATCGCGGCTGCATGGGCGGGCGTGAGGTAGAGGCGCGTCATCGCGCCGGGTTCGGCGCTGTGCCGCGCCAGCGCCGCAAGCTGCGCCATCAAGGGCGCACCCCGATCCTCGTTCCGTACGAAGGTTTCGCTCAATGCCGCACGTCTCCACCCCCTCCGGCATGGCCTCGCGGTGCCGGCGCCCTAACTGAGCGGCGATCCAACACAGGAGCAGGCATGACCACCACCACACCATCCGGGCTGCAGATCGAGGAGATCACCGAGGGCACGGGCGCGGAAGCCAAGCCGGGTGCCTCCGTGCAGGTGCACTACACGGGCTGGCTGACGGACGGCAAGAAGTTCGATTCCAGCAAGGATCGCGGCCAGCCCTTCGTGTTCAAACTCGGCGGCGGCCAGGTCATCCGGGGCTGGGACGAGGGCGTCGAGGGCATGAAGGTCGGCGGCAGCCGCAAGCTGACCATCCCGCCCGAACTCGGCTATGGCGCGCGCGGCGCCGGCGGCGTCATCCCGCCGAACGCCACGCTGGTGTTCGAGGTGGAACTCCTTGGCGTCTGAACCCTGAAACAAAGAACGGCGCCCCAGAGGCGCCGTTCGTCACTCAGCCGGTTTGCTGCACGCCCGACAGGCACCAGGGCCTGCCGGCGTCGCGGCGGAATGTCCAGAGTTCGGTCGCCTCGACCGGGCTCGACGGATCGCCTTCCATCACCCGGCCCGTGTTGCGGTCCACCGTGGTGTCGCGGCAGCTGAACCGCATCGCCACGGTGGCATAGTCGGTCGAGCCTTCGCGCCAGGCTTCCGAGAGGTCGCCCTGCAGCAGGCGCACATCCGCCAGATCGTTGCGCAGGTTGCGGCGCCGCGTGGCGTCGAGTTCCGACTGCAGGTTGCGCAACATTTCGGGTGTCACCAGACGGCCGAGCGCGGTGATGTCTTCGCGGCCGTAGGCATATTGGATCTCCGACAGCTGCCGCTCGAAGGCGGTGAAGTCGTCAGGCGTCACCTGCAACGGCGTGCCCTGAGGTCCCGCGGGCCGTGTTCCGCCGAAGCCTGTGCCCGCGCCACCCCCGAGGCCGCCGAGCGGCGACCGACCCATGCCACCACCCGCCGGGCCCGCAAAGGCCGAGCCGCGGTTGCGGAAGAACCCGATCGCGAAGCGCACCAGCAGCACGATGAGGCCGATCTGAAGCAGCAGGCCGAGCATCGAGGTCAAGCCGCCGAGCCCACCGAAGAACCCATGGCCCGTCAGCATGCCGAGGACGCCCGCACCGAGCAGGCCCGCTGCGAGGCCGGTGCCGAAGCCGAAGCGCCGCGGCTGCGCCATGCCGGCCCCGAAGCCGCCCGGCATCGACTGCCCATAGCGGGGCGCCTCGCTGTTGCCGAACGGCATGGCCTGGCGGGGCGCCGTCGCGGTCGAAGGCGGCGCCGAATAGCTACGGCTGCCCCGCGATCCGAAGGACGAGCCGCCGCCCATGCGGGCCTCGGCCGACGGAACGACCGCCGCCGCAACCACCAGGGCTGCGAGGCCGGCTGCGAGCGTGGTGCGGAACGACGTTCCGCGAGGGGACGGGATTGAGGAGGTCATGACCTTCGTCGCAATGCGGTCGAATTGCCGCCACGGTCCATATGGGGAGCGGCCGAGGGAGCCCGCAAGGCGGCCAAGATGTAGCTTTCGTAAGCATCGGCCGTCGCTGTTTTGACCCTGTGGCCCGGGACCCATTATATCGGCCCACGAGGGTCGGGATGGGCGCCATGGTGGACGGGATCAGCAAGCGGCTCGCGGCCGGGCTCGCAATGGCGCTGCTGGCATCCGTGCGCTCTGCGACCGCGACGGAGCTGAACCAGCCGGCGCTGCCCACCTTTGCCTTGACGGCACCGGCGGGCGAGCCCTCGCCTTGGGCCGGGCTTTACGTCGGCACGGAGGTTTTCGCGGTGTCGGGCGGCAAGGGCGTGGGGGGCGGTTTTGGCGGTGGCGGCTTCGCGGGCTACCGGCACGAACTCGACAACAACTGGGTGGTCGGCATCGAGGGCGGCGCCGGCTATGCGCCAAGCCTCTTCAGCGGGTCCAGGCGCGGCTTCGACTATGCCGATGTCGAGGCCAAGGTGGGCTACGACATGGGCCGGTTGATGCCCTTCGTCACCGTGGGCGGTCTCGCGGCGCGGCCGAGCGGCCGTACCCTCGGTGGCCTCGGCGGCACGAACGACGCCGTCAACGACCTGTTCAACGCGTCCGGCGACCTGCGGGGCTATGCGACGGTCGGAGCCGGCTTCGCCTACCAGCTGACGCCCAACACCACGGTGGAGCTGGCGGTGCAGAGCCTCCATGGCAACGGGGCCGCGCTGCCCTGACGGCGTGAAGCGCCGCCGCGTTTCGAGCGGCGGCTTCTTTCATTCGGCCGCGATGGCGCTCACCCGCGCCGACAAAGCCTGGCACACATCGTCCACCACCGCTTCGACGAGGCCATGGTCGTCGCCTTCGCCCATGACGCGGATCAGCGGTTCCGTGCCGGATGGCCGGATGACGAGGCGGCCGCCGGCGCCGAGGCGCTCGCGCCCGGCCTCGATGGTCTTCACGATATGGTCCTGGCCGAGCGGGCTCGGGCCCGCGAACCGCACGTTCTTGAGGATCTGCGGCACCGGCTCGAAGCGGTGGCACACCTCGCTGACGCGCTTGCCACTCTTCTGCACCGCGGCCAGCACCTGCAGGGCCGCCACGAGGCCGTCGCCCGTGGTGGAATGGTCCGACAGGATGATGTGGCCGGATTGCTCGCCGCCGAGGTTGTAGCCGTGCTGGCGCATGTGCTCGAGCACGTAGCGGTCGCCCACCGCCGTGCGCACCATGCCGAGGCCGAGATCGGCGAGGTGCCGCTCGAGGCCGAGGTTCGACATGATCGTGGTCACCACCCCGGGCTTCGCCAGGCGCCCGTCGTCCTGCAGGCTGCCGGCGATCACGGCCATCAGCTGGTCGCCGTCGATGATCGTGCCGTGCTCGTCCACCATGATGAGGCGGTCGGCGTCGCCGTCGAGCGCGATGCCGACGTCGGCCCGCATTTCCCGCACCTTGGCCACCAGCGTCGCCGGGGCGGTCGAGCCGCAATCGCGGTTGATGTTGAGGCCGTCGGGCTCGACCCCGATGGCGAAGACCTCGGCGCCGAGCTCCCATAACGCTTCGGGTGCCACCTTGTAGGCGGCGCCGTTGGCGCAATCGACCACAATGCGCAGGCCTTCGAGCGACATGTTGCGGGGCAGGGTGCGCTTGGCGAATTCGATGTAGCGCGCATGCACGCTCTCGATGCGCTTGGCGCGGCCGAGGTCGGGCGACTTCGACAACCGGGCGCCGATCGGACCATCGATGAGGCGCTCGATGTCGGCCTCCATTTCGTCCGACAGCTTGAAGCCGTCCGGCCCGAACAGCTTGATGCCGTTGTCCTCATAGGCGTTGTGCGAGGCCGAGATCATCACCCCGATGTCGGCCCGCATCGAGCGCGTCAGCATGGCGACGGCCGGCGTCGGCACCGGGCCGAGCAGCATCACGTCCATGCCGACCGAGGTGAAGCCCGCCACCAGGGCCGTCTCGATCATGTAACCCGACAGCCGGGTGTCCTTGCCGATCACCGCCCGGTGGCGGTGCGAGCCGCGTTGGAACAGGAGGCCGGTGGCCTGGCCGACCTTCATGGCGAGATCGGGCGTGATCTTGCCATTGGCGCGGCCCCGGATGCCGTCCGTCCCGAAATAGGCGTTGCCCATAGGCTCGATCTTCCGCTTCACGTTTCCGTCACGCTAGCAAGCGCCATCCGCCGCTGCCATTCACGATGCGTTACGGTGTTTAACAAGCGCTTGCCAAGGGGCGTGGCTGCGGCCGGCTTGATCGCATCCGCCCGATGGCTCACATGGGGACCATGATCCCGTCCGAACCCGCCCATTCTTCGCAGTCCCGACTCGGTCGCTACATGGGTGGCGCCCCAACGGCCGTGGTGGTGCGGCTCGCCGTCCTGTCCCTGGTGGTGGGCGCCATGATGGTGTGGCTCGACATCGACCCGCTGGTGCTGGTCGACGGGGTGCAGCGGCTGGTGCTGCACGTGTGGAACATGGGCTTCGGCGCCGTGCATGACGTCGGGCGCTACATGGCGGCAGGCGCCCTGGTGGTGGTGCCGATCTGGCTGCTGGCAAGGGTGTTCGCGGCGGGCGGGGGCAGGCGCTGATCAGAACCGGACCGCCAGGCTCGCCTGGCCGAAATGGTCGGCGCCCTGCTGGGTCCTGAACTCCTTCGAGCGCTCGGTGAAGGACACGTCGAACTTCGCCCAGTCGCGGTAGAACACCGAGGCGCCGGCCGACACATCGCCGACGCCGATGTTTTTCTCGACCGACCGGCTGTTCACGACGGAATTGCCGTCGAGGAAGATGTTGTGTGCCACCGCGCGGCCCTGCAGGCTGGCGAAGAGGGACCAGCCGATATCGTGCTCGAGCCGCGCGGCGTCGAACCAGGCGCTGCCCCCCGCCGCGGGACGGATGCGCTCCATGCCGTAATCGACGCCGAGGTTCTGGCCGAACCGCACCGTGGCGCCGGCCGCCGCATAGGTCATCACGTTGCCGGCCGTCAGGCCCGCCTCGGGGATCACCTCGGCCTCGAAGCCCGCGACATGCGTCTGCCACAAGCGCCACTTGCGCTCGTAGGTGACGAGGAAACCGGGCTCGTTGCGCAATTGATAGCGATAGCCCTGGTCGAGGTTCTGGTTGTTGAAGCCCGCGACCGCATGGAAGGCTTCCTGCGCCTGCCGGGCGAGCGAGTCCGGGCCCACCACGCCGCCCAGCACCTCGAGCGTTTCCAGCAGGGTGCCGCCCGTGTCCTGCATCAGGCTGCCGCCGGTGAAGAGATAGCCCGCGAAGGGCCGGTCGGTCGGGTCCGGCACGGCATCGTGGGTGCGGGTCGGCGTGAAGATGGTCTGGCCCACCGTGACCGCGAACTTGCGCTGCGTGCCAGCCCCGGACTGGAAGATCGGCAGCACGCTCGCCACGCCGTCGAACAGCCGGGTGGTGACATCCTCCGGCCGCACGCTTGGCGACAGAAAGGTGATCATCGCGCCCTGGGTGTAATGGCGGTCGCGTCCGTCGGGCAGCAGACCGTCGTTCTCCTCGGTGAAGGTGAGGCGGCCGTGTTCATCCGCCTGGGCCGGTGCGGGCGGCAGGCTCACGGCGGCTGCGCCAAGGCCGAGGGCCAGCGCCGCCGCAACGAATCGGGCGACCGTCGCGCGAGCGGTGAAGCGAAGCATCGCGCCAGCCTGTTGAAGCTACGCCGCCCTGACAAGCGGCGGCATCGCCTATCCTCGCCAGGGGATGCGGTTTTAACCCCGGGTGTGGGCGCCGCGCACCGTTTCCGGGGTTCCCCTTCAGCGCGTCTGGATGGCGTAACTGGCTTCGCGGCCGATGCCGTTGGCGGAAATCACCAGGATGCGCACGTGATCGGTGCCCATGAATCCCTTCGGGGCCCGGTAGAACATCTTCAGCCCCGCGACGCGGCGCTTGTTGCAGGCCGAACGGGGGTTGCCGTGCGGAAAGGCCATGAAGTCGCGGCCCTTGTCGGTCGTTACCGTGCCGGCCTGCGGGCCGTCGATCAGCCGCACGGTCGGCAGGCCGGGCGTCGAGCAATCGGGGTTCACGCTGGCGAAGAAGTCGATCTGCTGGTTCGTGCCCGACGGCACAATGCGGGCCTCGTCGGCGTGAGCCGCCTCGACGGTGCCGGCGATCAGCAGCAGGGCCAGGAGCGGCTGGCAGGGGAAAAAGCGCATGATGGGGTCCTGATCTGGGTCGGGCTTGCACCCGCTACGGAACCAAGGCGGCGCGGGCGTCTTTGAGGACCACGAGCCTGTGACACGGGAACATTGCATGAACCGCCTTCTCGCCACCTTAACGACCGCCGGGTGCCTGGCCGCGTTCGGCACCCCCGGCATGGCCATGCCGACGAGCCCCGTTGGGCTCGCGCAAGCGGACGCCCTGCCGATGCTGCGCGTCCAACTCGGCAATGGCGGGCCGGTCGGCGGCGGTCCCGGGGGCAGCGGCAACGGCACCGGTAGCGGTCTCGGCAATGGGGCCAGCCGCGGCACGGGCACCAGCGGCGGCCCGGCGGCCGGAACC
>NZ_JARPVX010000010.1:0-98228 GCF_033947565.1 Lichenihabitans sp. Uapishka_5 | reverse complement strand
TCACTCGGATGCGTGCCCGGGTCCGTGCCCGTCGAGCCGGTCGGATCGCCGCCGCTCGTCGGCGTCGTGCCGGTGCCCGGGTCAGAGGGGCTCGTGCCGGGGTCGCTCGGATGCGTACCAGGGTCCGTGCCCGTGGAACCGGTCGGATCGCCGCCGCCAGTCGGCGTGGTGCCGTTGCCAGGGTCAGAGGGGTTCGTGCCGGGATCGCTCGGATGCGTGCCCGGGTCCGTGCCCGTCGAACCGGTCGGATCGCTGCCGCCAGTCGGCGTGGTGCCGGTGCCCGGGTCCGATGGGGTCGTGCCGGGGTCGCTCGGATGCGTGCCCGGGTCCGTGCCGGTCGAGCCGGTCGGATCGCTGCCGCTCGTCGGCGTCGTCCCGGTGCCCGAAGCAGCCGAGCTTGTGCCCGGATCGCTCGGATGCGTGCCCGGCTCCGTGCTGGTCGAGCCGGGTGTCGCAGGTCCAGCCGTTGTTACGCTGTCGGTGCTCGTGTCGGCACTGTGGTCCACGCTGCTTGCGAGGGCAGCGCCGCCCGACGCAACGGTACGATCGGCGGTCGACGCCTCGACAGCCGGACCGGGGGTGATCTCATTGGCCGCGGCATCGGAGCGGCCTCCTTCGAGGGTCGCTTCGGTTCCGATCGCGGCAGCAACAGGCAGGCCCGATGACGAGTTTGCCCCTTCGGTTCCCGCCGGAACCGACACGCCCATCGCATGCGAGTCGCCCGACGGCGGCGCGTTGGTCTCGGACACCCCTTCCGTCACGGCACTGGTTGAGGCGCTGCCAGGCGCGGCGGCTGAAGCCATGTCGCCTGAGTCGGCGATCGCTTCGGCGCCCGACTGTCGCACATCGGCTTGCGTGCCGGAGCCGGGCTGCAATTCACCCCCGGCCTGATCGAAGGTCGTGCTTCGGCTGGCCGCCGAGCCGTCCCGCGCATCGCCCACGGAGTCGGGCGTGTAATCCGAACGGCTCCCCTGATGAACGAGGGCCTGCGGATCATTGTTGGCCGGGTCGCGCTGCTGTGTTGCGTTCTGGGCGGACCATGGCTGCGCGGCGACGGCCGAGTCACGCGCGTGTTCGGTCAATCCGTCGGCCGTCAGGGTCGATGTCGCGGTCTCGGTCACGTCGTCACCATCGCAAGCGGCACGTCGGGCAAGGCTAGCGAGCGGGTGTTTTGCAAAGCTTATCGATGGGCGGCGAATTGTTACAATAGTTTGCCGCCGTGTCGGCACCCGATCGTGTTTGTTAAGCGGCGCCTGTGATCGCTACGACGTCGTTTTCAAGAGTGTATTTACCGTGACCGGCAGCATCATCGTCGTCGACGACAGCGCGATCGTTCGGGATACCGTGCAGGCTTATCTGACCCGCGCGGGCTTCCAGGTGCGTGTCGCCGAGGACGGGACCGCCTTGCGCAGACTGTGGGCCGAGGCACCCGCCGACTTGGTTATCCTCGACCTCAAGCTGCCGGGGGATGACGGCCTGAGCCTGATGCGTTTCCTGCGGGCCACCACATCCTGTGGGATCATCATGCTGACCGCCGACGCGCAGCCCTCCCGGCGCGTCGCGGCGCTCGAAGGCGGCGCCGACGATTACCTTTGCAAACCGCACGAGCCGCGGGAACTGCTGGCCCGCATCCGCGCCGTGCTGCGTCGCATCGCCCTCGATCCGCGAAACCGCCCCGAACCCGGCCTGTCCTGGCGGCTGGACAGCCAAACCCGCACCATCGTGACCACCGACAACCGGCGCATCCGGCTGACCGACGCCGAATCCAAGCTGCTGCACGTGTTGATGCAGCAGCCGGGCGCAGCCCTGAGCCGCGACGCTTTGCTGAGCACGATCTACGACCGCTGCTGGACCTATTTCGATCGCAGCATCGACGTTCTGGTGGCGCGGCTGCGACGCAAGCTCGACGTGGCAGCTCCGGGCCAGGACCCTATTCGCGCGGTTCGCGGTACGGGTTACCTGTTCTGCCCAACCGGTGAGGCCCACGCCGCATAGCGGCACAAGGCTCGGCCCGTCGGCTCCCCGCGGGCCGAAACAATTTACAACAAATTGCCTGAACTTCTCAACGTCCTCGTATGAGGTGACTGCCAGGGTCGAGCTCATTCAGGTCTGCCCATGCGGGAGGCCAGCCATGGGAGCGGTTCCGGGTCATGAGCGCCACGACTTCCCTCCGATCAGGACTGCGCCGCAGCACTGCCTGGAGCCAGGTGCGAAGGTCCATTCGGGTCAGCCACGCCGCGATCGCCGCGACGACGGTCGGCATCGATTTCGCCGTGCTGGCCCTGCCGATCTTCATTTTGCAGATCTACGACAGGGTGCTGCCGAACCAGACCGGCAGCACTCTGCTGGTGCTGGTTCTCGGCCTCGCGATCGCGGTTTCGGTCGATCTGTGCCTTCGCCTCATCCGCGGGGCCCTGGCAAGTGCCGCCACGGCGCGGCTCGACCACGCGATGCGGCTCGCCGCGGTCGACCGCCTTCTCGCGGCGCCGCTGCAGGTGTTTCACGACCTGTCCGCCACGCGTTTGGCCGAGCGTGTCGGGGCGGTGTCGACCTTGCGGGACTTCGAAGCCTCCAAGAAAATCGAGATCCGCGTCGACCTGTGGTTCGCCGCCGTCTACCTCGGGCTGATCGCCTATCTGGGCGGGGCGCTCGTGCTCGTGCCCCTCGTCTTGATGGCCGCCTTCAGCATCGTGGCCGCGGTGCTGGGCCGTGCCCTTCACCGCAGCTTCGAGGCTCGGAGCCGCGCCGACCACAGCCGGCAGGACGCGTTGCTCAAGCTCCTGCAGGGTGTCGAAACCATCAAGGCCCTGGCGCTCGGGCGCGTCATGCTGCGGCAACACGAGCCACTTCAGGAAGAAAGCGCGATCGCGGTGCAGCGCGTCATGCATCGCACGGCGCTCGTCCAGACCGTCACCACCGCCTTCGCGCAAACCAACACCGTCGCCCTGCTGACCTTTGGAGCCATGCGGGTGATCGACGGCGAGATGACCCTCGGGGCGGTCGCGGCCTGCACGCTGTTGTCCAGCCGCGCGCTCCAGCCCATCCAAACCGCAATCGGTTTGTGGACGAGCTACCAGAGCGTCCGCATCGCCAAGCAGGATGTCGCCGACGTGCTGGGGCTGCCGGCGGAGCGGAACGCGGTCGGCCGGCGCTTCGCCATCAGCGGCCGGGTCGAGTTCGTGGACGTGACCTACACGCCCCCGGGCGCCTCCGAACCGCTGCTGCGCGATGTCAATCTCGTGCTTGAGCCGGGCTGCGTGGTGGGCATCGAGGGCGCGCCGGGCGCCGGCAAGACCACGCTGCTGCACCTTGCCCTCGGCCTGCTGCAACCCCAGGCCGGGCGGGTGCTGGTGGATGGCGAGGACGTGCGCACCCTGGCGCTCGACGGTCTGCGCCGCCAGATGACGCTCCTGACGCGCGACGCGCCCGTCTACCGCGGCACGGTCATCGATAATCTGACGCATTTCCGGGAAGGCGAATGCGTCAACGAAGCCATGTATGTGAGCTTTCTGCTCGGCGCCGACGAGCCGATCCGTCGGCTGCCGGCCGGGTTCGACCATTTCATGGAGGCCGGCAGCACCGTTTCGGCCGGGCTCCGGCAGCGCCTGGCGCTCGTCCGGGGGCTCGCCACCAGCCCCAAGGTCATTCTCTTCGATGATGCCGACCATGGGCTCGATCACGACAGCCGTACCCGCCTCCTCGCGCTGCTGAAGGACCTCGGTGCGACCGCGAGCGTGCTGCTCATCAGCCCCCATGCGGATGTTCTGGCCCAGGCCGACCGTCGTTACCGGCTGAGCCAGGGACGCCTGATCTCCCTCGGCGCCGCCGATGGACGCGCCCTCGTGCGAGCCGCGTGATGACGGACATGTCGATCCGACCCAGCCTGTCGCGCGGCATCCCGGAGATGCTCGACGCGGGCCTGCGTCCGCTTCTCGATCACCTGCGGTGGCGCGGGTCCGAGCGCGACATCGCCGAGGCGACCGGTACGGGCCCGCTGAAGGGGCTCGGTGCCTTCCGCAACGTGCTGGCACGCCTCGGCTTCAGCAGCCAGCTGCGCCGGGCGCGGCTCGCCGCGGTGGACGCGAGGCTGCTGCCATGCCTTTTCGTGTCGCGGAGCCGGGTTCTCGTGGTGCTGGCCGCCGACCAGCACGGGCGGCTCCGCTGCTTCGACTGCGCGCGACAGCAGGAAATCGTGGTCCGGCCGAGCCAGGAAGCCGGCCTCCTTTGCGCCTTCGAGCTGAATCCGCATCGCGCATCCATGCAGGGCGGTGGAAAACCGGTGTCGTGGCTGAAGCTGCTGCTCAACCGTTTCCAGGGCACGTTCCTGCTGTTGTTCGGACTGACCCTGACGCTGAATCTGCTGGCGCTGGTGCCGGTCTTCTTCGTGCAGGCGGTCTACGACGCCATCATCCCGGCCCGCAATGTGGCGACCCTGTGGGCCTTCGCCGGCGGCGTCTCGATCGTGATCTGCGCCGATGCCGGCTTGCGGATCGTCCGGGGCGCACTGCTGGCGCAGTTCGGGGCCCGTCTCGATTTTCTCGTCGGCGCTTCGCTCCTCGATAAATTGTTGTCGTTTCCGCTCGGCCTCCTCGAAAGCACGAGCGCCGGCACGAAACTCGCGCAGCTGCGTGAAGGCGAGATCGTCCGTCACGCCTTGTCGGGTCAGTTGGCGCTTTCGCTCTTCGAGCTGCCGTTCATCGCCATCTTCGTCGCGGCGCTCGCGTATCTCGGCGGCTGGCTGGCGCTCATCCCGGTTGTGACGGTGATGCTCGCCGCAGGCACCGGGCTTCTGGTGATCCGCTACATGCGGGCCACCGCACGGCGGCAGGCGGTGCGCGCCGCCGACCATCAAGCCCTTTTGATGGAAATGCTGACCAACATCACGGCCATCAAGGCAAGCGGCACCGAAGCCCTATGGCGCGAGCGCTTCCGCGAACGTTCGGCCGCGAGCGCCATGCAGGTCGCGACCGAGATGCGAACCGCGACCCTCACGGAAACGCTCGCTTATCTGATCAACGTGCTGTCCGGTGCCGCGACCCTGGCGGGCGGCGCCACGGTGGCGCTGACCGGGAGCCTGAGCGTCGGCACCCTGATCGCCAGCATGACGATCGTTTGGCGCCTGCTGGCGCCCGTCCAGGCGACCTTTGTGGCCTTATCCAGGCTGGAGCAGATCCGTCAGTCGGGGATCCGGCTGTCGCATTTCATGCAAGCGTCTCCCGAAATGCAGGCGATGTCCGGCCCGGACGCGTCGAACCGAGCCCGGCGCTTCGCGGGACGGATCGCATTGGACCGCGTCTTCTTCCGTCACGAGAACCACCAGGAGGCGGCGATCGCGGGCGTGTCGCTCACGGTCGAAGCCGGCGAGGTGGTGGCGATCGCGGGCGGCAACGGTTCGGGCAAATCCACGCTGCTCAAGCTCGTCGCGGCGCTGATCCGCCCGCAGATGGGGTCCATCCAGATCGACGGCATCGACCTTCGGCACATCCCGACCGACGTCGTGCGGGAACAGGTCACCTTGCTGCCGCAGCGCGCCTGCCTGTTTGACGGCACGCTGCGGACCAACCTCCGCCTCGCCAATCTTCAGGCGAGCGACGACGCCCTGTGGGACAGCTTGGCGCGGGTGGGCCTCGTCGACGAGGTTCGGGCGCTTCCCGCCGGGCTCGAAACGCGCGTCGACGGCCGGTTCTCGGAAAATTTCGTGAAACGCTTGGCCTTGGCTCGCACGCTGCTGGTTGAGGCCCCGATCGTACTCCTCGACGACCTCAACGTGCTGCTCGATCCCCATGGCGACGACATCGTGCTCGAGCAGATCGCAGTGCTGCGCGGGCGCGCCACCATCCTGCTGGTCACGAACAACCCGGCCCATGTGCAGGCGGCCGATCGCGCCATCGTGCTGCGCAGCGGCACGATCATCCACGATGGGACCCCCCAAGAGCTCATGCGACGCCTGTCGGGACAACCGAAATGAGTGACATCATCGACGCCCCCACGCCGACCTTCTGGCAGGTCGAGACGGTTCCCTGGATTTCCGGCCGCGGACGGCTGGTGCAGGCGATCGAACTCGAAGAGCGTACACCGCCGCTCACCTTGCTGGCGGCCGTGGCGATCCTTCTGATTGGCATCGCGGCCTTCCTGGGCTGGGCCTCGCTGACCCGAGTCGACGAGATCGCCAGCGCCTCGGGGGAGATCAGCCCCGTCGGCACGGTGCGCAAGCTGCAGCATCTCGAAGGGGGCATCGTGGCGACGATCGACGCGCGCGAAGGCGACCTCGTCGAAGCCGGTCAGCCGATCATCGAACTCGACCCTGGCCTCGCCAGGCCCGAACTCGACCAATTTCGCGCCCGACTGGACGGGTTGCTGATGCAACAGCGGCAGCTCGCGGCCTTCAAGAGCGGGAGCGGCACCCTCGTTCCGGCGCAACTGTCGACCAGCTCGCCGCTCGCCGCCGCACAGAACGACCTGCTGGCCAGCAAGCGCCGTGCCCTGGACGATCAGCGGGCCGTGCTCGAACAGCAGGTGGCGCAACGCCGCGCCGAACTCGCGTCCCTGGCGGTGCAGCGGGACACCGTAAAGCAGGAAGCCGGCCTTCTGGCTCAACAAGTCGATGCCCGGCAGGTGTTGGTCGATAAAGGCGCGGCTCCTTTGATGGGCCTGATCGACCTGCAACGCGATGCCACGCGGCTCCAGGCGCAGATCGCCGAACTCGAGGGCCAAATTTCACGCACGCAGGGGGCGCTCGCCGAGGCGCAGGCCAGGCTCCCCGAACTCGAAAGCCGAAACCTCCGCGAGGCCGCCGAAGACGATGCCAAGCTCGAAACGGAGATCGAAGAAACGCGGGAGAACGTGTCGCGCGCGGAAGACAGGGTGAAACGCCTCGTCATCCGCTCACCCGTCCGCGGCACGGTCAAAGGCCTGCAGACCGAAACCATCGGCGGCGTCATCCCGCCGGGATCGACGGTGCTCGAGGTGGTCCCCAGCGACGTTCCGCTGATCGTCGAGGCGCGCGTCCTGCCCAAGGACATCGGCTTCGTCGCGCGTGGTCAAAAAGTCGTCGTAAAGATAAGCGCTTATGACTACACACATTTCGGTGGCGTTGAAGGAAAGATCGAAACCGTGTCGGCGACCACCTTCGAAGACAGCAAGGGGATTGCCTATTACCGCGCCCGCATCCGGCTGGCGGCCGACCACGTCGGCGATGACGCAGGACGCAACATGATCATCCCGGGGATGACGGTGACGGCCGACATCAAGACCGGGGAGAAGAGCGTTCTGGCCTATCTGCTGAAGCCGATCGTCAAGATCCGCGCGGAGGCGCTGCATGAACGGTGAACCGACGACGTCGAGCGACTACGATCTCGATCGGATCATGGACGGGGCCGCGGCCACGATCATTCCGCCGGACCTCGAAGCCCAGCTCCATGCGTTGCGAGCGCCGGTGTTCCGCGCCCTGATCGAGACGATGCGGGCCCATCTCGGTCTGTCGCTCGCCGGCATCACCATGATGGCCGGAGATCGGCTTTGGATGCGCACGCAGGCCGGGTTGATTTCCATGCCCAAGCCCGAGCATTCGTGTTTCTTCGATCAGGTCGTGGCCGCCGATGGTCCCCTGGTCGTGGAAGACGCCGCGACCGATCCGAGGTTCAAGGCTAATCCTTACGTCGCTCGCGACTGCGGCATTCGGTTCTTTGTCGGTTTGGCCCTGAGGACGAGCAGCGGCGCGGTGGTTGGGGCGCTGTGCGGCGCTGCGAAGCAGCCGATGCCGGCGCCCGGCGCCGAGCAGCTCGCCAGCCTCAAGTTGCTGGCGGAGGCGTCGATTTGCGCCATCGAGGTGGCCGATCACCTCGAAGCCATCGGCGAGCAATCGGCTCTGCTGCAAATCACGCTCGACGGCATCCGCGAGGGTGTCAGCGCTTTCGACGGCAACATGAAGCTGATCACCTGGAACGCCAGGATGAGCCAGCTCATGCAATTGCCTCCGGATTTCTTGCGCAAGGGCCTGCCGTTCGAGACTTACGCGTTGGTCCTCGCCCAGAAGGGCGCCTACGGAAAGGGAGATCCTGCCACCATCGCCCGGAACCGGGAGGCGGACCTCCGCAATGCGCGTCCCCATACCAAGGAATTCGCCTTCCCGGACGGCCAGATCGTGGAGCTCCGCATCACGCCGATGCCGATGGGCGGCTTCGTGGCGACCCATACGGATGTGACGAAGGAGCGTCACAAGGCGGCGAGCCTGCGCGCGGCCGCCAAGCGGTTCGAGCTCGAAAGCACCATCGCGGCGATCGCAAACGAAGGGTCGGAATTGGAAGCCGCACTCGCCAATGCCCTGGATGCGATCTGCGGGATTCTCGGCTTCCAGGACGGAAGAGCGTATCGGGAACAGGGAAGCGAAGCCGTGCTGCAGGACACGGGGATCCACTATGGCGATCCCGACCTGGCGGCAACGCGTTCTCCCGCTCAGCTCCTGGCGCGCCGGGCCCAGATCGTGGGCGGGTTCGTCAGCACCGGCTTTGCTCTGGAAGAGGCCGAGCCGCGTCACGACGAGCGGCGTGGCGTCGCCATACCGGTTCCCGTCATCGACACTGTCTATGTCCTGGTTTGCTTCGGCGGCGCGTGGGATCTCCGGGATCTTTGGTTTGAACAGATCGCCACCTCTCTCGCGCACCACCTGAGCCGTGTCGCGGAGCGGGAGCGCCTGCAAACCTTCAAGGACGAGTTCATCTCCACCATGAACCACGAGATGCGGACCCCGTTGACCGTGATCAACGGCGGCCTCGAATTGCTGCAAGCCGGAATCTACGGTCCGCTATCGCCGGAGATCGCGGCAGCGATCGGGATGATGGCCGCGAACGGGCGACGGCTGGGCAACCTCGTCAATGACATCCTGGACCTCGATGCGATCGAGAATGCGTCGATCCCGATCGCGTTCGACCTGATTGCGGTCGGCGGGCCGGCCGCCGATGCCCTGGCGGTGCTGGATGAGACGGCGCGCGCGCAGCAGGTCGCGATCGCGCTGACCGGCTCACACGATCTCATCGCCTGCACCGATGCGGCACGCCTGGGCCAGGTGATCCGGCATCTCCTGTCCAATGCGATCAAGTTCTCGCCGCCGGGCTCTCGCGTGGTGGTCGAGGCACGCTCCTTCCAGGATGGCATCAGGATTTCGGTGGCCGATCAGGGCTCCGGCATTCCGGAAAGCTTCAGGCCCAAGATGTTTGATAAATTTACGCAGGCCGATGCGTCCGACCGCCGAAAGGTGAACGGTACCGGCCTCGGGCTGACCATCGTCAAGCAGCTGGTCGGGCGTTTGCGTGGGCGTTTATCCTTCGAGTCGACCTTGGGATCAGGTACGACGTTCCACGTCGATCTGCCGAGATCCGCAGCATGACGGCGGCCCGGTCCGCGCGTCCGGAAAGCCCTGGATCGTGACCGCCTTTCCTTTGAAGCGGGTCGTCTATGTGGACGACGAACCCCACATTCGCCTGCTGGCGGAAACCTGTCTGACGCGGGTCGGCGGCCTCGAGACCACGACGTTCGACTCGGGCGTCAGCTTTCTGGCCGCTGCATCCGAACTTACGCCCCAGATGGTTCTGCTGGATGTGATGATGCCCGAACTCGACGGACCCGCGACGCTCGAGAAGATGCGGGCCATCCCCCACCTCGCCGATGTTCCGGTTGTTTTCGTGACGGCGAAGAACCGAGCGAGCGAAACCGATCGTTTGAAGCAGCTCGGGGCGCTCGAGGTCATCGCGAAACCGTTCCGGCCGATGACGATCTCCCAAGATCTGCAGGAGCTTTGGACGCGTCACTGTGCGGCGCGAAAGGAAGTCGAACCACCATCATCCTGATGTGTCAAACGGCGCTAAGCCCTGAACTGTCAGACAAGTCAGTTCACGGCCAACTTTTCTAACCTATGACAATCGCAAAATAAAACGTTAGGGAATTTCCGCAACGTTCTGAGGCATGTGGAAACCTCCTTATTCCATCTCGACATTTTTGACGGTCGCATTCTGCAGCTTTTCGACAGTCCTTCTTGTCGCGTTCGGGCTCTTTGTTGACAACATCGCTTCCGGCGAGCTTGCAGCTGCGGAAAGGCGACAGCTCGACCAGATCGCGCTGCGGTTCGGCAGCCGGTTGGATGGCGACATGCTGGCGCGGCTGCGCGCGGTCGAAATCGCGGCCGGAAGCGCGACCCTGACATCGAAATCGGCGAGCCCGGACGACAAGCGGCTCCTGCTGCAACGGATTCAGGCTCAGTTCTCGAATTTCGCTTGGTTGGGTGTCGCCGATCAAGCAGGAACAATTGTTGCTTCAGTCAGCGGGACCAGCGAAGCGGCAAGCGTCGCCGATCAGCCCTGGTTCAAGGCCGGGCAGCGCGGGCCCGTGATCCTCGACCAGCATCCTGCGCTGCTGCCCGGAAAGAGTTTTAACGCCCCCCATGCCGAGCCAGTCCGCGTCGTCGATGTTGCGGCCCCGATCATGCGCAATGGTGAGGTTTTGGGCGTGCTGGCCGGAAACCTGAACTGGTCCTGGGCGAGCGACGTCAAGCAATCGATCCACGACAACAATCCAGAACTGCATGGCGTCGAGTTGCTGGTCACTGATGCGCAAGGCGTCGTGACGCTGGGCCCGCACGCCCTGATCGGAACCCCCATCGACATCGCGGCAATCGAAGCGGCGCGTGTTCGGGGCGGCGTGGATGGGGTCGACGGCTATGTGACGAGTATCGCCCACTCGAACGGGCTGGAGGATTATCACGGCTTGGGGTGGATCACGATCGCCCGCGAATCCATCGATACGGCGCTCGCGCCGATCCACCGGTTGCGGTGCATCGGGCTTGTCGGCATCGCCGTCTTCGGGGCCTGTTTCGTGCTCATCGGCACCCGGCTTGCCCGCGCCATCGCGCTGCCGCTGAAGGAGCTCGCCGCGGCGGCCAAGACCGTGGCGTCCAGTCCGCAGACCGACATTCCGGTCCTGAAGAGCTACCGCGAGGTGATGACCCTGTCGGAAGCCTTGCGCCATTCGGTTGCCAGCCTGACGCGGCAGAAGCACGCATTGAGCGCCGTCAACGAGAGCCTGGAGGGCGAGGTGTCGCGCCGCACGGCGGATCTGGTCAAAGCCAAAAACGTCGCTGAGGACGCCACGCGGGTGAAAGCCGATTTTCTCGCCACGATGAGCCACGAAGTCCGGACCCCGCTCGGCAGCATCATCGGTTTTGCGGATCTGCTGCTCGAGGATGACGGGCTGTCGGCGCCGCAGCGGCGGCGCCTGGAGATCATCCAGGATGCCGGCCGCTTCCTCAGCACCGTAATCGACGACATCCTGGACTTCTCCAAGATCGAGGCCGGCCACATCGAACTCGTCGAGGGAGACTTCGACATCCGCTCCCTGGTGCAAGGCTGCGCCAGTATCCTGGCCCAACAGGCGGACGCGAAAAACATCCGCCTTGAAGCGCGGATCGGCACGGACGTGCCTGCCTGCGTGACGGGCGACGAGATGCGCCTGCGCCAGGTCCTGATCAATCTCCTCAGCAATGCGGTCAAGTTCACGCGTTGCGGCGCTGTCACGCTGCGGGTCGACGCCTGTTCAGGCGGGATCGCCTTTAGCGTCACCGATACGGGCATCGGGATGGCGCCCGACAAGCTGACGCGGCTGTTCAACCGCTTCACCCAGCTCGACAGTTCCATCCAGCGCGAGTTCGGTGGCAGCGGGCTCGGCCTCAGCATCTCCCAGCGGCTCATCGAACTGATGGGCAGCCGCATCACGGTCGAAAGCCAGGTCGGCCACGGCTCGACCTTCGCGTTCAGCCTGCCCCTGCCCGAGGCAGTACACCGGCCCACGCACCTCCCTCAACCACGTCCGGGCAAAGGCCGTGCGCTCCGCATCCTGTTGGTCGAGGATCTTCCCACGAATCAGGAGATCATCGCCTCGATGCTGATGGGCGAAGGACACAGCGTAACCGTGCGGGCCGATGGCGCCGCCGGGATCGAAGCGGCAAGTGGGGCGCCCTTCGACGTCATTCTGATGGACATCCAGATGCCCGGAATGGATGGTGTCGCAGCCACGCAGGCGATCCGCGCCGCAGGCCCCAACGCCCGAACCCCCATCCTGGCCCTGACCGCGAACGTCATGGCCGAGCAGATCCGAGTCTACCGGAATGCCGGCATGTCGGGCCACATCGGCAAACCGGTGTCGCGACGCGAATTGATCGCAGCCGTCCAGTCCTCCGATCCGGCCGTCGCATCGGGCGGCGTCGATCACGCCATTGAGACGACGACATGCGAAGCGATCGAGATCGAAACGGTCGACGAACTCGTTTCACTCCTCGGGATCGAGAAGGTCACAGGCTATTTCGAGGATCTCCGCACGAGGCTCATCGAAATCGGTAAACACTGTCCCGCCGACCGGATCACCATCGGCGAGGCCGCCCATAAGCTGGTCAGCCTCGCCGGGATCTTAGGCTTCAAAGATTTCGCAGAACACTGCCGCACGCTTGAGAATGCCTGCGACGAAAACACCGCCGTCGCAGCCCATTGGCAAGCGATGACCAGCCGGATTCCAGGGGTGCTCCAGATGTCCGACCAGTGGGTTCGGCGATCCGCAATTGCGTAGAGCGCGAGCGTAAACATAGGCTTCGCCACAAACCCCATCATACGTGCGAGGCACATGACACATCATGAGTGTCGGCTGGCTTGCTCAAGCACGCTTGCGCGGTGACCGTGATCATGGGCCGGCCCCTTCCAGCAAAGCCTCTACCCCTGCACCAAGCCGCACCTCGTCGCCGCCATGACGAACTTGTCTGCAGCAGTTCGGGATCGGATCTTCTGTTGCTCGACGGGCAGCTTCGGTGTCCCGAGCAGGGTGCGTAGGATATCGGTTCCAACGAGCCCGTCGAAGAACTCGGCAAGCATCTCACGGCGGGCATCGCCCGCGACAGCGGAGAGTTCCGGCTTCGCGGCCAGCAACGCGTCGAGGTTGACGCTCCAGGCTTCGACGAGACCGGAACATGCGGCCTGGGCGAGGTGGGGAAAGCGCCGCATCTCCACGATGACGGCTCTGAACAACGCGAGCGTGTCATCGCTGCTCATCTTGGCCTGGAACAGATCGCCGATCGTGACGAGCAGATCCGACAAAGGCTGTTCGAGGAGGGCCGCCGTACGTTCGCCATCGTCATGCTGGGCATGGTTGCAGGCGTTGAGGATGACGGTTTCAAACAGATCATCCTTGGAAGGCGCATGCCTGTAAAGCGTCATGATCGACACGCCCGCGCCTTGGGCGATCGCATCCATGCTCGCCCCTTCGTAACCGACGCTCAGGAAGGCCGAGCGCGCCGCTTCCAGGATGGCTGCCCGGTTGCGCCCCATGAGCTTGGCTTTCGGGTGATCGTCGGCCCAATCCTTCATCACACTTGACACCAATCGATAGGATAACGCATCTTATCGTTAGAACGATATGACACGTTATCGTGCCATGCGGCTTTGCAAAGCACCAGCTTCGACTGGCCGCCGCAGCGTGCCGACCTGTCAACCTCGTGGTTTTCAACATCAGGCCATTCCCATGACGCTGCATGTCGCTTCGCCTTCCTCCCACCTACCCGGCCGCGGCCTCACCATCAGCCTCTGGATTGCACAGGGCCTGATCTGCCTGGCCTTCGTGGCGTTCGGCGGCATGAAGCTGTTCCTGCCGATCGATCGGCTTGCCGCCATGTGGGTCTGGCCCGGCCAGGTGCCGCCATGGTTCCTGCACGGGATGGGAGTGCTGGATGTGGCCGGCGGCATCGGCGTTCTGCTGCCTGCCCTGACCAGGATCCAACCGCGCCTGACGGTCGTGGCGGCGATCTGCTGCACCGTCCTGCAGATGGCCGCGATCACGTTTCATGTGTCGCGCGACGAAGCCTTCGTGACGCCCTTGAACTTCGTTCTGTTGGCCTTGTGCGCCTTTATCGCCTGGGGTCGCGGCACGAAGGTGCGGATCGCCGCGCGCCCTTGAGGCGCGTCGTGCAGGCGCCCGGACGAGGCGCCCCGAGTGCCAGCAAGCTCCGCTTATAAAAGGGTCCACGCGTGTCGTTCACTCTTCCCGTCAAACGATGCAGGATTCTGGCAGCCGTGGCCGGGACAGTCGCGGCGCTCGTCCTGCCATGGGCAGCCGCAGGAGCTTCTGCTCAGCCGACAGCCGCCACGCACCGCATCGTCATCCTGATCGACTCGGACGACGATGCGATCATGCGGCACGCGATCAGTTATGCCGTGAACCTCACCCATGCTTACGCGGAGCGGCACGACCTTGCGGAGATCGAGGTCGTGGCCAACGGCGCCGGTATCAAGCTGCTGCGGGGCGACACATCTCCGCTGCGACAGCCTCTCGAAGCGTTGCATTCGGCCTTGCCGCATCTCGTTTTGAGCATGTGCGCCTCGTCGCGCCGCATCGCAGAACAAAAGGAAGGCCATTCGATCCCCCTGATCGATGGCGCTCGGCTGGTTCCGTTCGGTATCGCCCGGGTCATCGATCTGGAGGAAGCAGGCTGGAGCTACGTCCATGGCTGAGCCAAGCGACCGCGGAGCGACAAGCGGCCGGATCATGGACCGCCGCGGTGCCATGAAGGCTATGGCCGGGTTTGTGGCCGGCACGCGTCTTCCGGGCACCGCCGCGGCGGCGGACGCGGGCGAGGTTCCGTCCTTTCGCACAGTGCGACATCAATTCGTGTTTCTGGAACCGGCCTGGCCGATGCCGAGCGTGCTGTTGAGCGACGCCGCCGGCCGTCCGGCCCGCCTGAGCGCTCCCAAAGGGCGGGTCATGCTCGTCAATTTCTGGGCAAGCTGGTGCGCCGCCTGCCGGCTGGATCTCCCGCTTCTGGAGCGGTTCCATCGCGTGATGGGAGATCGGGTCACGGTAGCGGCCGTATCGATGGACCCCCACCCACGGCAAGGCATGATCGCCGCCTATCTGGCGTCGAACGGGGTCTCGAGTCTTCCGATCTTCCTCGATCCCGAGGGGAGCCTGACGGCTGCGCCAACAAGCGCCGCGCACCCCTTTGCGGCCGCGACAGGCCTGCCGGTCACCTACCTGGTGACGCCGGACGGGCAGATCGCCGGCTACATCGCTGGCGTCTCGGACTGGCTTCAGGACGACGCCCAACACCTGATCGCGCAGTTCGAACACGGCGCTTGAGCGCTGATCGTCATCGGGTGCCGGCTTCGCTTCTGGGCGCCCATGGGGCAAAACAGGGCTGTCAGAATAAACCTTTGGGCTCAACCGAGTGGCACCGTATCCTCGGCCGTCCATCCCGCCAGAGTCAACTCGACCAGGATCGCATCCAGCACCACCCTGACCCTGAACTCACCCGTGTACCGCTTCCGCGTCGTCTTCATTTCCGTGCCATCCCTTGTGATCGGGATAGGTTAGCCTCCGGACCAGAAAACCGACGTCACCTCAAAATCAGATTGCGCGACTGGGCCAGGCGTTCTGTCCAGCGTACGTTGATGTGACGAGGTCCTGCGTTCACGCGTTTTTACTGCATACGCAAAACATGGCCTTGCAGATCACGTACAGCTATCAATCACAAAATAATATCTTAAGCTATGCTCACGATGATGGCGCCTGATCTTGATACAAAGTTTGCAACAACCCTCTTCGGGCAGCCATGCTGCATTGTTCCGGCGGGCCACGGCATCGGCGTCCGGATTATGCTCAGTGTCCCCTCAGCCCAACAGATCAACTCGTCACGCATCTTCGAAGTCCGTATTGCGCGCAGGATCCTGGATCGTGATGATGACGACCGTCTTGGCATTACGCATGTAATAAAAGATGCGGTAGCGGTGCCGCGAGCTAAGAACTTTGCGTATTCTCCCACCCTGCTGCAATCGACCGCTGAGGGGCATGTCCCTGATGCGCTCCAAGGCGTGTTCGATATCGAGGAGCCGGTTTCGAACCGTCGTCGAGTGCGCCTTCAGCCGGAGATAAGCGAAAATGGCGTTCAGATCGTACTCAGCGCCGGCTGAGTACATGAGCTTCACACGCTGGCACGCCGAAAGATGGCCTTGATGGCGGCGGGGTCTGCGAACTCCCCCCTTCTGGCCTGTCGGAGACCGGCCGCGATGGCTTTTCTTACGGCTGGAGTCTGCCGTTCCGGAGTATCACCCTTGTCACCGTCAGATTGGGTATCGAGTTGGGGCGCGTTGACGTAATCGCTGAATTCGAGATCTGCTTGTCGAGGAGCATCACGATGGGCCATTCCGTTACGGTAGGACAGGCGCCGACGAATTGAAAGTGACGTTCCAGGACACTTGCGGCGAACCGAAGCTCACTGATTACTGGTCACACCGCTGACCAGCGCCGCAATTCCAGATGGAAGTTTTATAACAGCATAGATAGCGTCCAGCTTCAGAGATTGCTGACCGCAGGCTTGCTTGCAATCCAAGCTAGCGCCACTTCAGTATGCGCTCTTGCAACTTGGAAGGCAGTGCGGGCATGCATTCCTCGGGGCTGCGCCTTGCGCCAACCTCAAGGAGATTAGGTGTTCAGTCCTGGCATTTGCTGAATTTGATCAAGCCTGAAGCGTTCCAGCTTTGATGTTCATTGTTTCCAGGAGGTTTCGTAGGGCGCGAGGCTTGTGAGGGTCTTCAGTCGCTGTCCGCCGTTCAAGGCGTCAATGTAGTCGACCAGATGCTGCCGTAGCTGCGCGTAGTCGTCGTAGTGAAAGCATTTGACGGTGGCGCCCTTGATGGTCCCGTTCGTCCACTCGACCTGACCGTTGGTCCAGGGGTGCTTCGCCTTTGTCAGGCGATGTGACGCTCGCCGGCCCCGCCTGACGCTGCGTTGCCTCGACGCTACCGGGATCATCGCCCAGGCAAAACCCACTCCGCACATTAAACCTGGATCGCCACATGGGTCATCCGCTGCGGCCGACACAGGCTCCCGGGCGGAATGTATCGCATTGCCGACTTGTTCGGCGCCGAACATCCTGCTAGGTTTTAACTAGTTAACAAGTTGGCACAGCATGGTCGCGATTTTCGTCGATGAGCCACACCGGCTCCGGATTTCCGAGGCTGCCTCGAGCGGCGCAGCCGCGCCGGGCGAGGTTTTGATCCGGGTGCAGCGGGCCGGCATCTGCGGCTCGGATCTGCATATCCTGCACGGCTCCAACCCCTTTGCGCGCTACCCGCGGGTCATCGGCCACGAGTTCGCGGGCGTGGTCGAGGCACTCGGGGCCGGCGCATCGGCGCTTGCGGTCGGCCAGCGCGTGGTGGTCGATCCCGTGGTGGCCTGCGGGCATTGCTACCCGTGCCGCATCGGCCGCTCCAATGTCTGCGGCACCCTGGAAGTCTTCGGCGTCCATCGCGATGGCGGCTTCCGTGATCGTCTCGTCGTGCCGGCCCGCAACTGCGTTCCCGTGCCGGACGGCGTGCCGATCGACGTCGCCGCCCTGGCGGAGCCATTGTCGATCGCCGCCAACGTGCTCGCCAGGACCGGCATCGAGGCGAACGATTCCGTGCTGATCTACGGCGCCGGAACGGTGGGGCTGACGGTGCTGCAGGTGGCGAAGCTCCACGGCGCGCGCTGCCTCGTGGCCGACATCGATCCGGCGCGTCTCGAGCGCGCGCGGGCTTTCGGGGCTGACGCGACGATCGACTCGTCGAACGACGATGTGCCGTCCCGCGTCGCAGCCGAGCACGACGGGCTCGGACCGTCGCTGGTGATCGACGGCGCCGGCGTCCCGGCGCTGCTGGCCGAAGCCTGTCGGGTTGCGAGCCCGGCGGGGCGCATCGGCATTCTGGGGTTCTCGCCCGCGCCCTGCGCGGTGAGCCAGCAGGAGATCGTCAAGAAGGAACTCGCGCTGTTCGGTTCGCGCCTCAACCGGGCGCTGCTGCCCCAGGTCATGGACTGGCTGGCCTCAGGCCAGCTCAAGCCCGCCGCGATGATTACTCAGACCTTTGCGGCCCGCGACGCCCGGGACGCCTTCGACCTCATCGAACGCCATCCGGAGCGCACCGTGAAGGTGCAGCTCGACTTCGCGGATTAGGCGGCATGCGCCCCGAGCCGCTCCGCGATCCTGCCTCGTCCCACCCGCCGACGACGCGCGCCATCTATGCCGCCCTGCGGCGCGAGATCGTTACGCTCGCGCTCCTGCCGGGTGCGAAACTGTCCGAGAACGAGCTGGCGCTGCGGTTCGGCACCAGTCGCGGTCCGGTGCGCGAAGCGTTGATCCGGCTCGGCGAGGACGGGCTCATCGACGTGCTGCCGCAGCGCGGCAGCTTCGTGGGGCGACTGTCGTTGCCCGCCATCGAGAGGGCCCGCTTCGTGCGCGAAGCGCTCGAGATCGCCGTGGTGCGCCGCGCCGCAACCGAAGGCCTGTCGGACGGCCAGCGCCGCCACATCGAGGCGGCGCTGGCCGCCCAGGCCGAAGCCGGCCTCGACGCCGAGCATTTCATCGACTTCGACGACGCCTTCCATGCGGGCTTCGCCGAGGCCATCGGGCTCGGCAGCGTTTGGGGCATCGTCGAGCGCGAGAAAGTGCAGTTCGACCGCATCCGCTTCCTCAGCCTGCCGGCCGCAACCCCCATCGCGCTGCTGCTCGAACAACATCGCGCCATCCTGGCGGCGGTGCTCGACCGCGACCCCGCCGCGGCGGAAGCCGCCATGCGGGCCCACATGGCCGAGGTGCTGAAGATCGTCAGCGACCTGCCGGCCCGCCACCCCGCCCTGTTCTGAACCGATCGCAGCCGAGGAGCCGAGATGCAGGAAACATGGCGCTGGTTCGGGCCGAACGACGGCGTGACCTTGGCCGAGGCGCGCCAGGCCGGCGCCACCGGCATCGTCACGGCGTTGCATGACATCCCCTATGGGGCCGTGTGGACCGAAGACGCGATCCGCGAGCGGCAGGCCGCCATCGGCGCCGATCCGGCGCTCGAACTGCGCTGGAGCGTGGCCGAAAGCCTGCCGGTGCATGAATCCATCAAGATCGGTGAGGGCGACCTCGAGCCGCTGTTCGAAACCTATCGCACCTCCATCCGCAACCTCGCGGCCTGCGGGGTGACGACGATCTGCTACAACTTTATGCCGGTGCTCGACTGGGCCCGGACCGAACTGCACCACCGCCTCGCCAACGGGGGCCGGGCGCTGCGCTTCAACGCCCACGAATGGGCGGCCTTCGACGTGCTGATGCTGGAGCGCCCGGGCGCCGAGGCGGACTACCAACCGGTGGTGATGGAACGCGCCCGCGCCTGGTTCGCGGCCAGCCGGCCAAGTGACCGCGACGCCTTGCTGGCGACCGTCATGGCCGGCCTGCCGGGCGCCTTCGATCGCTACGACATCGTGGGTCTGCGCGGCATGCTCGACCGCTACCGCGACGTGACGCCCGAACGGCTGCGGCAGACCCTGAAGCGCTTCCTCGAAGCCGTGATCCCGACGGCCGAGGCCGTGGGGCTGCGCATGGCGATCCACCCCGACGATCCGCCACGCCCGCTGCTCGGGCTTCCCCGCATCGTGTCGAGCGCCGACGACCTCGCCTTCATCACCGAAGCCGTGGACTCGCCGTCGAACGGCATCACGCTCTGCAGCGGCTCGCTCGGCTCGAGCGTCGACAACGACGTGGTCGGGATCGCGCGGCGCTTCGCGTCCCGCATCCACTTCGCCCATCTGCGCAACGTCAGGGTCGAGCCTGACGGCTCCTTCATGGAGGCCGACCACCTCGACGGCGACACCGACATGGTGGCGCTGGTGGAGGCGCTGCTGGCCGAGCAGGGACGCCGCAAGGCGGCGGGCGACCCGCGCTGGCGCCTTCCGATGCGCCCCGATCACGGCCACGAGCTTCTGGGCGACATCGGCCGGACCGGCCATTTCCCCGGCTATTCCGCCACGGGCCGCCTCAAGGGTCTGGCCGAATTGCGCGGCGTCATGCGGGCCATCTCGCGACTGCGCGACCTGCCGCTCTGAGCGGGCGCAAGGGCGCACGCCAAGCCGCCGAAAGAGCGGTGGAACACAACCATCACCAGGAGGAAGCAACCGTGACCACGCATGCCCGAACCAAACGAACCGCCCTCGCGGCCCTTCTGCTTTGCGGCGCCGCCGCGACGCCCGTGCGGGCCGGCGAACTCGCCAAGGGGGACACGAGCGACAAGACCATTGCGTTTTCGAATTCCTACGCAGGCAATTCCTTCCGCCAGGTGATGATCAAGAGTTTCGAGGAAACCGCGGCCCAGGCCGTCAAGGACAAGATCGTCAAGGGCACCACGGTGGTGAGCGCCAACAACTCGGTCACCGAACAGGCCTCGCAGATCCAGAATCTTATCCTGCAAGGTTATAGCGCCATCGCGGTATTGGCCGGCTCCGACACCGCGCTCAACGGCGTCGTCAAGGATGCCTGCGACGCCGGCATCGTGGTGGTGGCCTTCGCCAGCGGCGTCACCGAGCCCTGCGCCTACCGGGTCGATTATGATCTCGACAGCTACGGCAAGGCCGAACTCGACTATCTGGCGGGTCGCCTCGGCACCAAGGACGCGACCCTGCTCGAGATCCGCGGCCAGGCGGGCGACGGCTTCGACAAGCGGCTCCACGAAGGCGTGTTGAAGGCCCTCAAGGACCACCCCGCCTACAAGATCGCCAACGAGGTCTACGGCAACTGGACCGCGACGGTGGCCCAGAAGGAGGTGTCGGGCGTCCTCCCCTCGCTGCCCAAGATCGACGGTGTGCTGACCCAGGGCGGCGACGGCTACGGGGCCGCCATGGCGTTCAAGAGCGCCAACCGGCCGCTGCCCGTCATCGTCATGGGCAACCGGCAGGACGAGCTCGCGCTGTGGAAGCAGGAGCACGCCGCCAACGGCTACGAGACCTTCTCGCTCGGCGCGACCCCGAGCGTGTCCCAGGTGGCCTTCTGGGTGGCCCAGCAGATCCTGGCCGGCAAGAAGGTGCCGAAATTCGTCGAGGTGCCGCTCCTGCGCATCGATCAGGCGGATCTCGACGCCTGGCTGGCCCATGTGCCCGACGGCGGCGTCGTCAACGCCACCTATGGTCAGCAACTCGTGGCCGACATCATCGACGCCAATATCGACCACAAGCCGTTGCCCGGCGTGCCGGCCCCGAAATGAGCGTCATCGCCAGCACGATGGCGCCCGCGGAAGCCCGGCCGGCCATGGCCGGGCAGCCGTTCCTGGCCGTGCGGGACGCGCGCAAGCATTATGGGGCCGTCAAGGCGCTGAACGGCGTCGATTTCGCGATCCGGCCCGGCGAGGTGGTGGGGCTCGTCGGCCACAACGGCGCCGGCAAGTCGACGCTGATGAACGTGCTGGCCGGCACCGTGCAGCGCAGCAGCGGCACGTTCCGCATCGGCGACACGGAGGTGGACAGCTGGAGCCCGCACCGGGCTCAGGCCCACGGCCTGCGCTGCGTGTTCCAGGAACTGTCGCTTTGCGCCAACCTCACGCTCGCCGAGAACACCCGCGTGATGCACCGGGCCCTGAAAGGCTTCGGCTGGCGCCGCCGCGCCGCCGCCGCCATCGGGCGCACGCTCGACGCCATCTTCCCCGGCCACGGCATCGCGCCCGGCGCGCGGGTGTCGGACCTGCCGATCGGAGCCCGTCAGATGGCCGAGATCGCCCGCGCGTTCAGCGAAACCGACGTGCCGGTCCGCTGCGTCATCCTCGACGAGCCGACGTCGGCGCTGGGACACGAAGCCGCGAACCAGTTGCTGGCCTATGTGCGTGCCGCGGCGGTTCGCGGCATCTCGGCCATCCTGATCACCCACCGGCTCGACGAGATCATGGCCGTGTGCGACCGCGCGGTCGTCATGGTGGATGGCGCCGTCGTGGCCGAGCGACCGATCGCGGGCCTGTCCCGGGCCGAGCTCGTGGGCCTCATGGGCACGGTCGAGGCCCCGCGCGAGCGTGAGCGCAAGGCCCGGCCCGCACCGACCGCGGAGGCCGCCCTCGTGGTCGACCATCCGGGCCGGGTTGCGGGCGATCTGCCGATCCGCGCCGCGGCGGGCGACATCATCGGCTTCGCGGGGCTCGACGGCCACGGGCAACGCGAGCGCCTGCGGGCGCTCTACGCGGCCGGACGACGCGGCGCCCATCCGGTGGCCTATGTGGCGGGCGATCGCGGCACCGAGGGTGTCTTCGCGCTCTGGTCCATCGCCGACAACCTGACGATCCGCAGCCTCGACGCGCTGCGCCGGCGCGGCCTCATTTCGGTCGCGGCCGAACGCGCCCTGGCCCGAAGCTGGGCCGAACGCCTCAAGGTCAAGGCGCCGAGCGTCGATGCCCCGATCCTCAGCCTCAGCGGCGGCAACCAGCAGAAGGTGCTGTTCGCCCGCGCGCTTGCCTCCGACGCGGAGGTGATCTTCCTCGACGACCCCATGCGGGGCGTCGACGTCAACACCAAGCAGGACGTCTACCGCCTGATCCGCAGCGAAGCCGACCGGGGCCGCTGCTTCGTCTGGTACACGACCGAACTCGAGGAACTCACCAATTGCGAACGCTTGTACGTGTTTCGCGAAGGTCGCGCCGCGACGATGCTGTCCGGCGCCGCCATCGAGCCCGCGCGCGTGCTCGAAGCCTCGTTCGGGGGCGGCCATGACTGACGCGACGCTTCCGGCCCGCCCCCGTGCGGGCCGCCCGGCCTGGCTGCGCGACGCCGTCGCGGTGGGGCTGCCGACACTGGCGCTCGCGGCCATGCTGGCCGTCATCCTCCACATCCGGCCGAGCGCCATGAGCTATTTCGGCTTCACGCTGTTGTTCAAGCTCGCGACGCCGCTCGTCTTCGCGGCCTTGTCGCAGATGCTCGTGGTCATGCTGGGCGACATCGACCTGTCGAACGGCAGCTTCGTCGGGCTTGTCACCTGCGTGACGGCGCTGTTCCTCCAGCCGTCGCCCGTCGTGGCCATGGTGATCTTCGCGCTGATGATCGCGGCCTATGCGGGCTTCGGTCTGCTCATCTATCTCCGGCAGCTCCCCTCGATCATCGTGACGCTCGGCATGTCGTTCATCTGGCTCGGCACGGCCGTGATCCTGCTGCCGGCCCCGGGCGGCACGGCGCCGGCCTGGCTGTCGGGCTTCATGGGCTGGCGTCCGCCGATCCTGCCGCTGCCGATCTGGATCGCGATCGCGGCGGCCGTTCTCGGCCACATGGCGATCACGCGCTCGTCCTTCGGGGCGGTGCTGCGGGGCGCCGGCGCCAACCCACGCGCGATCGAGCGTGCCGGCTGGTCGCTGGTCGGCATCCGGGCCGCCGTTTACGCGGCCGCCGGGGTGTTGGCGCTGCTCAGCGGCCTGACCCTGACGGGCCTGACCACATCGGGCGACGCCAATGTGGCGCCCGCCTATACGCTTCTCGGCGTCGGCGCCGTGATCCTCGGCGGCGGTGCCTTCACGGGCGGCGTCGTGTCCCCGGTCGGCACCGTGGTGGGCGCCCTCACGCTGTCGCTCGCGGGGTCGCTCCTGAGCTTCCTGCAGGTGCCGCCCACCTGGCAGATCGGCGCCCAGGGCGTGATCCTGTTCGGCGTGCTGGCCGGCCGCATCCTCGTGACGGAGAAATCCTGATGCGCAGCCTCCGCCTCCTTCCCGCGCCCTGGACCTACGGCTTCATCGTGGCGCTCGTCATGTGGATCACCACGACGCTCTACGGCGGGCTCGGCAGCGCCGGCGCGACCGCGGGCGCGGCCCTGGCGTTCGGGGCCTTCAGCGTCGTGGTCGGCACCGGCCAGATGCTGGTGATCGCGTCCGGTCCCGGCAACATCGACCTGTCGGTGCCGGCCGTACTGACGCTTGCGGCCTATGCCTCCATGGCCACCATGCATGGACAGGCCTCGATGATCCTGCCGGGTCTCGGCATCGCGCTGGCCATCGGTGCGCTCGCGGGGGCCCTCAATTATGCGGCCATCCTGGCCCTGCGCTTGCCGCCGATCATCGCCACCCTGGCCTGGAGCTTCGTGTTCCAGTCGGTGGCCTTCACCTATGGGGGCGACGCGACCTTGAAGCCCCCGGCGGCGCTGTCGGCCTTCGCCTCCCTCCGGCTCGGCGGCCTGCCCGTGATGCCGGTCGTCGTCATGGCGTTGACCGTGCTGGCCGCCATCATGCTGCGGCGGACTTTGTTCGGCCGCCGCCTGCTCGCCACCGGCCAAAGCGAGCGCGCCGCCGATCTCGCGGGCGTGCCGGTCCGGCGCGTACGCCTCGGCGCCTATATGGCCTGCGGCACGGCCGCGGGCCTCACGGGCTTCCTGCTGTCCGGCTTTTCGGGCGGCGCGGCCCTGAACATGGGCGACGCCTATCTGATGGAAAGCATCGCCGTGGTGGTGCTCGGCGGCACCAGCGTCGCGGGGGGCCAAGCCAATGCGTTGGGCATCTGGGGCGCGGCCCTGTTCTTCAACCTGATGGCCACGATGCTGAACACGTTCCACTTCCAGGCCGGCGTCCGCTTCCTGCTCACCGGCACGCTCATCATCCTGATCGTCGCGGTCGTGCCGCGGCCCCGCACGGCATGAGGCGGCGATGAGCGCAACGCCCAACGCCGTCGACATCCTGTTCGATGCCGTGTCGCGGTCCGAGCTCGTCGACCTCACCCACCCGCTAAAGCCCGGGATGCCGGTCTGGCCCGGCCACCCGGAGTTTTGCCAGACGGCGCTCGAATCCCTGGAGGGCGGCGACGCGAGCTGCACGCACGCCCTTGCGCTCGGCGAGCACACCGGCACCCATTTCGACGCCCCGTCCCACTTCATCCTCGGCGGTGCCACCATCGCCCAGGTGCCGCCGGAGCGCTTCTTCGGCCGCATGGCGACGATTGGCGCGACGGGGCTCGCCGCCTCGACCGCTGTCGGGGCCGACACGATCCTGGCCTGGGAGGAGCGGCACGGCCCCCTCCGCCAGAACGACGCCGTGTTCCTGCATTTCGGCTGGGATCGTTTTTGGGACGCCGACCCCGCCGCTTTCCTTCGGGACTGGCCCGGCCTGTCGGGGGCCGCCGCCGCCCTGCTGGTTGCACGCGGGGTCCGGGTGGTCGGCAGCGACTGCCTGTCGCTCGACCCTTTCGACAGCACCGATTTCGCGGCCCACCGCGCCCTGCTGGGCGCCGGCATCCTGATCGGCGAGAATTTCGCCCGCCTCGGCGATCTGCCGCCCGTTTGTTCGCTCGCGGCGCTGCCGCTCCCCATCATCGACGGCTCGGGTTCGCCCTTGCGCGCCATCGCCTTCGTGCCGCGTCCCGTCTGAACGGTCCCGCAAAGAGGACCCCGGGCCGCCGCTCCGTTCACGCATGGGAGGAACCAAGCTCGTGAAGAAACGCCACCACGTCCTGCTTCTGCTGTTCCTGGCCGGCATCATCAACTACCTCGACCGTTCGGCCCTGTCGGTCGCGGCCCCGTTGATTTCAAAGGACCTCGGCCTTGGGCCGGCCGATCTCGGCTTTGTGTTTTCGTCGTTCTTCGTCGGCTATGCGCTGTTCAACTTCGTGGGCGGCTGGGCCGCGGACCGCATCGGCGGCAAGCGCGTCTACGCCCTGTCGATGACGGCCTGGTCGCTGTTCTGCGCACTCACGGCGACCGCCACGGGATTTGTGTCGCTCCTGGTGATCCGGGTTCTGTTCGGCATGGGCGAGGGCCCTCTGTCGGCCACCAACAACAAGGTCGTCCACACGTGGTTTCCGCGCCGCGAGGCCGCGAGCGCGGTCGGCATCGCCAATTGCGGCACTCCGCTCGGGGGCGCCATCGCGGGGCCGATCGTGGGTTTCGTCGCGCTCGCCTATGGCTGGCAGGTGGCCTTCGTGGCGGCAGGCCTCCTCGGCGTCGCCTGGCTGGCCGTGTGGCAATTCGTCGTGACCGAGACGCCAGCGCAACACGCCGGCATCAGTCCGGCAGAGCTCGGCGCCATCGCCGAGGGACGCGATGATGCCGAAGCCGCGGGGCGCGATGCCCCGCTCGGCTTCTACCTGCGGCAGCCGACCGTCCTCGCCACGGCGCTCGCCTTCTTCGGCTACAACTACATCCTGTTCTTCTTCCTGACCTGGTTCCCGACCTATCTGACGCAGGCTCGCCACCTCAGCATCAAGGACATGAGCCTTGCGACCGTGCTGCCCTGGATGCTTGGTTTCGTGGGCCTTGCGTCGAGCGGCATCCTGTCGGACGCGATTTTCCGACGCACCGGCCAGGCGCTGCAGGCCCGCAAGCTCGTGCTCACGGTCTGTCTCGGCGTCGCCGGCCTTTCGGTGGCCCTGGCGGGCCTTGTCGAAACCACCGCGGGCGCGCTCGCGCTGATGTCGTGCGCGGTGTTCTTCCTGTATCTCACCGGCGGCACCTATTGGGCCATCATCCAGGACACCGTGGCGGGCGGCCGCATCGGCAGCGTCAGCGGCTTTGTGCACGCGCTGGCCAATTGCGCCGGCATCATCGGCCCGGCCGTAACGGGATTGCTGGTGCAGAAAACCGGCACCTACACGTCCGCCTTCGTCCTGGCCGGTGGCATCGCGGCGCTCGGCGTCCTGGCGGTGATCGCGTTCGTGAAGCCGATTGGCCCCGCCAGCCCCGATCGCAGCCTTGCGAAGCCGTTTCAGGGCTGAGCTTGAACGACCCCGCACGAAATATCGCACCCGATGGACGTGTATGATCCTCCGGCAGGTGTTACAAATCTTGCTTAACACCCGAGCGTAACCGACCGAGCGCCCGGGAACGGCTCCCAACGCGCGGATCCCATGCTGAAGCTGGTGACCCAGGCCTTCGATCTCGTCGAGAAGCTACGGCAGTCCTCGACCGTCGCCGAAGTCGAAACGACCTTCGCCGGCATCGCGGCCGACAGCGGAGCCTGCGCCTTCATCATCTGCGACATCCCCCCGGGCTGTGCGCCTGGGGCTCGAGAGATCCATAGCTCGGGGTGGCATCCGGACTGGGAGCGCAAGTACCTGGAACGGCGATACGCCGAAGTCGATCCGGTGCCGAACAGCGTCAACAGCCACAACGAGCCGTATTTCTGGCGCGATCTGATCGTGCCGACCACCCGGAATGCGCCTGCTGCCAACGTGATGCAGGAAGCACGCGCCGAGTTCAGGATGCACGACGGGTTCTGCATTCCGGTCCATGGCCTGGAGGGCGTTGCAGGGCTGGTGTCCCTTGCAACGGAAGACGCGGCATGGTCGCTGTCCGAACAAGAACAGGCGGCAATGCATCTGGTCGGGCTGTATGCCTATGAGGCCGTAAGGCGGATCAAGCGTCCGCAATCGCCGGCCGCCATTGTGAGGCTGTCGCCGCGTGAAGCTGACTGCATCCGCTGGCTCGCCGAAGGCAAGACAGCTTGGGAGATCGGCGCTATTCTCGGCGTCTCGGAAGCGACGGTTCGCACTTACCTGAAAGCCGCAGCCCGCAAGCTCGACACCCGGTCCCAGGCCCACCTGGTGGCAAGGGCCCACCGCCTCGGCCTCATTCACTGACAATCCCCCCGATCGGGGGATTACCAGCAGGCTTCCAACTCGGCTCCAAAGGCTCCGTTTTCCGACGGAGCCTTATGATGCTGACGCTTTATGCCATTCGTGGCTTCGATCCTCGTTTCGCAGCCGAGCTCGATCTCGCATTCCGTTTCCGCCACGATGCCTTTGTCGAGGAAGCTGGCTGGAACAGCCTGCGGCGCGCCGATGCGCGGGAGATCGATCAGTTCGATACGGATGACACGATCCACATCGTCGCCATCGATCAGGGGGCGGTCCGCGTTTACAGCAGGCTCAATCCGACCACCCGACCCTATGTGCTGTCGAGCATTTATCCGCATCTGGCCGCGCAGCCGATCCCTTGCGAGGATCTGGTCTGGGAATGGAGCCGGATGGGCACGGCAAAGCATGCCCGCACGGATGGCAGAGGCTGGTCCGGACCGATCGGTCTGCTTTTCCGGTGCGTGTCGCATGTCGCGATGGACCTCGGCATAGCGTCGCTCGTGTGGCAGGCGCATCCGAGCTGGGTCAGTCGGGCAAGCCAGCTGGGTTTCGATCCCCGTCCTTTGGGCTTCCCCCATCCTGTCGATAACAAGACGGTCATCGCGGCCGTGATGGATGTCGAGAGCCACGTCTTCCCGACCATGGACCGCTACGGCGTCCCAAGCCTGCCGCGCACTGCGGAAACGACCCCCGTCCGGCGAGCCGCCTGAGGAATCGCAGGGTGGTCATGAAAACCGAACCACACGATCGCGGCCTGTGGCTGCCGGGATCTCGTGAAGCGCTTGCGGAGCTCCGCGCCAGAGCCGAACGCGCCATCGCCAGCGGGGACGCGAAAGGCCGGGATGTTCGTCAAACGATGATCCGCCTTCGCGACGAGATGGGGCACCTCCTGTTCGAAGGAACGATGCAAGAGGCGGCCAGCGGAAGCTTTGCCGCCGCAGGCGTGTCCTCGATGTCTGGACGTCGCCTGCATTGAAGCACAGCCAATCGCGAGGAGGCTGGCGCCATCGTGCCGGCCAACAAGGCTAACGCGCTCCGCACATACCACGTGCTTGTACGCCGAAACGCAGACGGCTTCGTTTGGCAGATCCGCTATGGTCGCCACGCCCAGCACGTGGCCGAAAGCGACGTGTCGTTCTCGACGATCGAACAAGCCGAAGCAGCGGGCAGGACCGCGCTCGACCATCTACAATCTCGCAGCGAAACCCTCCCCTGACGGCTTACGATCAGCAACGCTTGCGCTTGGGCAAGGCCTCCGCTTACAACCCGACTCTCGTGAAGCCGCCGTGGAGTCGGGATGCCGCGCTACTTTTTCGAGATCGTACAGGACGGAACCGTTCACGAGGATCTCGCCGGAACGGACCTCGCCTCCGCCAGTGATCTCGAGGAATTCACGGTCAGGCGGGCGGCTGAAACCCTTTTGGCCGCTGTCGAGCTGTCCCCTCCCGAATGGTGGCTCATGGAGGTGAAAGACGAACATCGCAATACGGTGGGCAGGGTGTCCTTCGTCGCCAGCGGCTTCCAGGCACCCGACCGCTCGCACTGAAGTCGCCACCGGCGGCCCGAACCTGAGCGGATCGTTCCACCCTACTCCGATCATGCCGGTCCCGATCGCTCCCTCCGCTCATCCGACCAAAGGCCAGCCCCGCCGGGAAGCGCATGCCACCGTGCGGCGGCGCTTGCCTCAGGCGCCACCCTGCCCCGCCCGCGACGCCTCGAAATCCGTACATCAACGAAAAGGGCGGCAAATGTCGGGGGTATAGGCTGAGGCGGAGGATCTTTGAACGTAAGGTCAACGATGCTGGTGCCAGCTCGACTCGTCCGCTGCCTTTGCAGGTTGCAGGTGTGCAAACGCGCGAACGGGAGGGTAGATCGCAACTGGCGGCGCGACGTTGTCCTGGGCAACACCGATCGGGTCGAGAGCATGGGACGGTCGCAGGGTCTCCCACTGCATTTCGGAACAGGCGAGCCCGAACAGTCATAGCCAAGGAGTTTAGGCAGGGCGAGTGAGTACAAATGGGTCTAGCTGTCGAGGCGCGTATCGCGGGTCAGCCTTCGTAGCGCTCGCCTGTTACACCTCAAGAACTCGCCTGATTTAAATGACGGCGACCATCAAAGCGGAATTGGCGGGGCGGCTGCGGATTGCCCGCACCGCTCAGACGCCTTCTGCCGACGATCGACAGATGCGGCGCCCGCTATGGCTGCTCGCGAGGAAACCTCGATCTCTAGTGAGAACTGGTGTCGTCCGGCCGCCAACACAATGGGTTGACCGCCCGCGTTATTGGCGAGCAATCGACCGCCAAATTGCCAAGCCACACCAGTATCAGAATACCCGAACGCCAGCGAAAACACAAGCAAAATCAGCCACGAACAGAGCCGATGCGGCCCTTTCCGATCCCCGCCGCCTTCCCGGCAGTCCCCCTTACCTCCGAAGCCACCCCTCGCACTAGAAGTTAGTGCCTGCAAACAACCTTGCGCGTTTGCCAGTCGGGTAGGAAGGACACCCTCGATGGCAAGTCACTATCGCTTCACGATCATCGGCGACGGCGTGGTCGGAGCTTTGGTTGCTTATCATCTGGCCAAGCTCGGCTGGCCCGATGCGGTGCTGTTAAATGCGAGATGCTGACCTGACCTGACCGCTTCGGACCAGCCCAACGGGCGAGATCCCATGCGGCGCATGCCTACGCCTCGGCGCGACCACACCGCTATCAACGAACATCATTATTGACCGCAAGAACTGCGAAGCTTGATCGGCACCATGGATCAGACCGGGAGAGGGGTTTGGAACAGCGCGCCATAGTTCTTGATTCGGGTCGGCTCTCCGCCGATGCGGTGTAGGGCCCCGAACACCGTTGTGGCGATGCTGTCGTGGATCGGCAGGCCGAGCTCTTCCTCGAGGCGTGCGACGAGCGGCGCGGCGGCGAGATTGGTGCAGAGCACGACGATGGCTTCGGGTCGCTGCCTCGCGACGTCACGGATGGCGTGGTCCAGGGTCTTGCCGTCGACCCGGCCGAAACTGAAGTTGTCGCGGAGGCCAAGGTGCCGTTCGCTCGTCACGGTAATGCCCTCGCGCGCGAAGCCAGACACGATCGCGGTCTGGACGTCGGTCGTGTAGGGCGTGACGAGCCCGATGCGCCGCTCGCCGCGCAGACGCAGAAGATCGAACAGCGCAAGCACCGAGGTCGAGGCCCGGATGCCGGTTGTTTGCTCGATCCGGGTGCAAAGGTCGCGATCGGATTGCAGGCCGAGCCATCCGGCGCTGGTGCCGTTCCAGGCGATCACATCGACGCGGGCGTCGGCCAGAAGCGTCGCCGCGGCCAGCATGGGCGCTGCATCAAACTGGTCGACCGCGGCGGCGTCGAGCCCGATGGCGGTGACGCGGAAGCGTGAAAAATGCACGCTGACCTCCGGGACCTGCTCGAGCATAGCGGTGGTCACCGGCTCGAGCACCGTGTTCGACGACGGCGTGAGCATGCCGATGCGCAGCCGGGACCGACCCTCCGACGGCGCGTTCATGCGCCGAGCCTCGGGCAGCGGGGTGGCGGCCGCAGGCGCTCGAACGTTACTGACGCGGCCAGCACGTCCGCATCGGCCAAGTGGCGGCCGACGATCTGCAGGCCGACCGGCCAGCGCCCTTCGACGAGCCCGCAAGGAATGCTGGCGGCTGGCTGGCCCGTAAGGTTGAACGGAAAGGTGAAGGGCGCCCAACCTTCCGGGCCGACCGGGGTGCCGGCGATCTCGCCGGGGCCGTCGGCGGCCTCGGCCGCAAAGGCCACGATGGGCGCCGTGGGGGTGAGCACAAGGTCGGTGTCGGCCATCAACCGGGCCATCGCACCGGTCCAGGCCTTGCGGGTGGTGATCGCATCGGTGGCGGCCTCGATCGGCAGCCGCTGCGCCAGCAGGCCCGACACGGCCGCCGTGACGGGCACGTTTTTTCCAGCGATCAGCCGCCGCATGCCGGTGAGGTCGGTCTCGAGCGCCACCAGGGCGCCGAACATGGCGAACAGGTCGTCCATCGGCGGCTGCTGCACCACGAGGTCGAAGTCGCAGGCTGTTGCAAAGGCCGCCACGGCCTCGTCGACCAGCGCCTTGACGCGCGGGTCGATGGGCTGGTTGTGCCATTGCGGCCAATAAGCGACGCGCAGGCGCCGGGGGAGCGGCGCCGGCGTGGCGGTCCAATCGATGTCGCCGGCCGGCAGCGACAGGCGGTCGCGCCCGTCCGGCCCGGCGATCACCGACAACATCAGCGCCGCATCGGCGACCGTGCGGGTGATCGGGCCGACATGCTCGATGGACTCCCAGCCCGAAGCCCCGGGCAGCGTTTCGTCGCGGCAGCCGGGCCACAGGGGCACGCGCCCCATCGAGGCCTTGAGGCCGTAAAGGCCGCTGAAGGCTGCCGGAATGCGGATCGACCCGCCGCCGTCGCTGCCGATGGCGATCGGGCACACGCCGGCCGCGACCGCCGCCGCCGAACCGGCGCTCGATCCGCCCGGCGACCGGCTGAGGTCCCACGGATTGCGGGTCACGGGGAAGACGAGGTTGCAGCCATGCGCCCCGAAGCCGAATTCCGATGCGTTGGTCTTGCCGAGCACGATCGCGCCGGCCGCCTTGAGGCGCTGCACCACGATGTCGTCGTGGTCGGGCACGTAATCGGCATAAAGCGCCGAGCCGAAGGTGGTGCGGATGCCCTTGGTGAGCACCAGGTCCTTGATGGCGACCGGCACGCCGGCGAGCGCGCCACCGGGCTCACCACGCGCGATGCGGGCATCGACGGCCGCCGCGGCCGCCAACGCTTGCTCCTTGGCCAGGGTCGCAAAGGCGTGGATGTGCGGCTCGACGCGGACGATCACCGCGAAGGCCGCCTCGGCCACCGCGACGGCGGAGCATCGACCGGCCTTGACGAGGGCCGCGATCTCGCCGGCCGAAAGGGTGCTGTAGTGATCGGGCGTCATGGGCGGAAACCGTTGGGGACAGGAGTGCCGGCCAGCAGCGCCGCGAGGGCGGGCGCGAGGCCATCGGAGGGCTTGGGGTCGGGTCGGCGGTAAGTGCCGGCGACGGCCTTGCGGACATCGAGCGCGACCAGCAACTCGGCCTGTTTGACGGCTGCCGCGATGCCCTCGATCACCGGCACGGCGATGCGGTGCTTGACGATCGGCGCGAGTCCGGCCAGCGGCGCGCCGGCCAGGACGATGACATCCGCCTCGTCCTCCGTGACGGCTTGGTTGGCCAGGGCCACCAGCAGGTCGGCCTTCTCTGTGCCGACGTCCGCCAGGGACGCGAAGGGGCCGTCGAGCAGGCGGATGCTGGCGAGACGACCCGTCAGGCCGTGCGCCTCCACGCATTCACGGTACCAGGGCCCGAGCGCCCGGGCGAAGGACACGACCGAGAAGCGCCGCCCGAGCATGCAGGCGCTCAGCATGGCCGCTTCGGCGAGGCCGATCACCGGCACATCCATCAGTTCCCGCGCGCCGCCGAGGCCGGGGTCGCCGAAGGCCGCCACGATTGCGGCATCGAAACGTCCGATGTGCTCCGCCAGCATCTCGAGCACGACCGCGCCGCCGATCGCGGCCTCGGCCCGGGTGGCGATATAAGGCACGCCGCGCGTCGCCGTGACGGCCACGATGGTGGTGTCCGGCGCCGCGACCGTGCGGGCCGCGGCGGCGAGCCGCTCCGTCACAGCCGTCGAGGTGTTGGGGTTGAGCACCAGGATGCGGGTCACGGCAGAACTCCGGCCAGATGGCACGCGGCGGCCTGATCCGTCGCGAGTGGGCGCAGCGCAGGCATCTCGACCGAACAGCGGGAGAATTCGAGCGGGCATCGACCGGCGAAGCGGCAGCTGTTCGGATCGGGATCGATGGGGCTTGTCGCCGTGCCGGCGAGACGCGCGATCTGCAAGCCGCGCCGCTTGGGGTCGGGGGTCGCGGCGAGCAGCGCCCGCGTGTAGGGATGGGCCGGTACTCGCAGCAGCGACTCGGTGGTGCCGATCTCGATGATCTTGCCGAGATACATCACCGCGATGCGGTCGCAGATGAGACGCACCACGTCGAGGTCGTGCGAAACGAACAGGTAGCTCATGCGCCGCCGGGTCCGGAGCTCACCGAGGAGCTTGAGCACCACGGATTGCACCGACACATCGAGCGCCGAGGTCGGCTCGTCGAGGATCAGCAGGCGCGGCTCGACCGCGATGGCGCGGGCGATGCCGACCCGCGCCTTCTGGCCGCCCGAAAGCTGGTGCGGATAGCGCTGCGCCAGCGCGCGCGGCAGGCCGACGTCGTCGATCGCCCGCCAGACCCGCGCCTCGACGGCTGCAGCATTCCCCGTGCCGAGCAGGTGTCGCACCGGGTCCGCCACAGCGGCGAAGACCGTGAAGCCGGGGTTGAGGCTTTCGGTCGGGTCCTGGAACACCACCTGGATGGCGGCGCGCTCCGGCCTCGTGGTGAAGCGGCGCAACGGCACCGCGCCGATGTCGGTGCCGGCAAACAGGAGCCGACCGGCACTCGGTTCGAGCAGCCGTGCCGCGAGGCGGGCGATGGTGGACTTGCCGCAGCCGGACTCGCCCACGAGGCCGACGCATTCGCCTTCGGCGATCGCCAGGTCGACGTCATCGACGGCATGGAGTTGCCCGGTGCGTCCGCCGTGGCGCACGGGATAGCGTTTCGAAAGGTTTCGGGCGTCGAGCAGCACGCTCATGCGGGATGCCTGCAGCGGACCGCGTGATCGGGGGCGATGACGTCGAACGGCACGGGTCCCGAGTCGCAATCGGGCTCGCAGCGCTCGCAGCGGTCGCGGTAGCGGCAGAACGGCAGCGTGCCACGCAGGTCCGGCAGCGCCCCGGGGATGACGGCCAGGTCGTCGAGTGTGGCGGCAGCGGTCGGCGTCGCGGCGAACAGGCGCCGCGTATAAGGGTGGCGCAGGGCGCCGAACAGGCTCTCGGTCGGGGCCGTCTCGACCACGTGGCCGGCATGCATGACCATCAGCCGGTCGCAATATTCGCCCGCCAGCGCGAGGTCGTGGGTGATCAGGATCGCGCCCATGCGGGTTTCCTTCACGAGATCGCGGATGAGGTCCATCACCACGGCCTGGGTGGTGACATCGAGGCCGGTGGTGGGCTCGTCGGCGATCAACAACGAGGGTGAGCAGGCGAGCGCCATGGCGATCATGATGCGCTGGCACATGCCGCCCGACAGTTCGAACGGGAAGGCGCGGGCGCGGCGCTCGGCATCGGGGATGCGCACGCGGGCGATGGCCGCGACCGCGGCCTCGCGGGCCTTTGCGCGCGGCATCGGCCCATGGCGCACCAGCACGTCCTCGATCTGCTGGCCGACGCGGCGGATCGGGTTGAGGGCCGTGCGCGGGCTCTGGAAGATCATCGACAGTTCGCGCCCGCGCAGCGCCGCGACCGCGCCCTTTTGCGCCAGGTCCATGCCCTCGAATCGGATGGCGCCGCTTCGCATCCGGGCGGCGGCGTCGAGCAGGCCCATGATGGCAAAGGACAGCACGGACTTGCCCGAGCCGCTTTCGCCCACGATGCCGAGGATCTCGCCACGCGCGAGGCTGAAGCTGATGTCTTCGAGCGCCTTGACGCGGCCCTTGCGGGTTTCAAAGTCGAGTGTCAGCCCTTGCACCGAAAGAAGGGGTTCGCTCATGTGCGTCGCCTCGGATCGATCAGGTCGCGCAAGCCGTCGCCGATCAGGTTGAAGCAGAACACCGCCAGCACGAGCGCGAAGCCGGGGAACGCGAAGGTCCACCACTCGCCCGAGATGATGTAGGAGGCCCCCTCCGACACCATGATGCCCCATTCCGGCATCGGCGGCCGAACCCCGAGCCCGATGAAGGACAGGCCCGCCGCATTGAGGATCGCCCAGCCGAGGTTGAGCGAAGCCTGCACCGCCATGGTGGGCAGGATGTTGGGCACGATGTGGCGCGCCAGCACGCGGGCCGGCGCGTTGCCGCCCATGCGGGCCGCATCCACATAGGTGAGTTCACGCCGCACGTTCACCTCGGCCCGGGCGAAGCGGGCATAGAACGGCAGGTTGATGATGGCGGTGGCCAGCACGATGTTGGCGACGCTGTTGCCGAGCGCCGCCACGATGCCCATGGCCAGCACGAAGAGCGGAAAGGCCATGATGGTGTCCATCACCCGCCCGATCAGCCCGTCGGCCCAGCCGCCGAGGTAACCTCCGACGGCGCCAAGCGTGGTGCCGCACAGGAAGGACAGCGCCACGGCCCCGACCGCCATGCCGAGATCGAGCCGCGTCGCCACGATGACGCGGCTGAGCAGGTCGCGGCCAAGCGCGTCGGTGCCGAACCAATGCGCCAGCGAGGGGCCCTTGAGGGTGGCGGACACGTCGGTGGTCAGCGGGTCGTAGGGCGCCATCGCGGCGCCGCCGATCGCCAGAACGCAGAGGCCGACGAGGATCAAGCCCGCCACCAGGGTCAGCTTGTTCTCGACAGCGAGGTGGCGCGCCTCGCTCCAGAATGCCGCCGTCGCGGTCGCGTCAGCCATCGTAGCGCACCCGCGGGTCCATGGCGGCCGCCAGCAGGTCGACGCCGAGGTTGAGAAGGATGAACACCACGGCCATCATCAGCACGAAGCCCTGGACGGCAGCATAGTCGGACGCGATCACGGCCTTGACCGCATAAGCGCCGATGCCGGGCCAGGCGAAGACCTGTTCGACCAGCACGTTGGCGCCGAGCAGGAACGAGAACACCATGCCGAGGATGTTGACGATGGGCAGCGCGGCATTGCGCAGAGCGTAAACGAAGACAATGCGGCCCCGGGCAAGCCCCATGGCCCGCGCCGTGCGGGCATAGTCGCTCGCGAGTGCTTCCAGCATGGCGGCCCGGGTGATGCGCGCGATGGGGGCGAGCGCGAACAGGCCAAGCGAGACGGCGGGCAGAACCAGCTGCCCGAAGGCCGCCCGGAACGCTTCGCCGTCGCCTGCCAACAGCGTGTCGACCAGCAGCAAGCCCGTCACGGTCGGGGGCGCGGTCTGGTAGATCTCGTTGAGCCGGCCGAGCGGCTCCGGCGCGATGCCGAGCTTGAAGTAGAAGACGAAGACGAGCAGCAGCGCGACGAAAAAGGTCGGGAACGCCGCCCCCACGGTGACCAGTACCCGGCACAGGTGGTCGACCGGCGACCCGGGGCGGGTTGCGGCCAGGATGCCGAGTGGCAGGCCCAGCAGCAGGGCGAACAACAGCGCCGCGCCGGTGAGTTCGATCGAAGCGGGCAGCCGCGTCGCAAGATCGGTCAGCACGGGCGCGCCGCTCGACACCGATTGTCCGAGATCGCCATGGACGAGGTGGTTCACGTAGTCGCCGAACTGAACCAGCCACGAGCGGTCGAGGCCGAGCTTGGCGCGGATCTGCGCGATGCTTTCAGGCGTCGCCGAGGCGCCGGCATAATAGGCCGCCGGGTCACCCGGCAGCGCGCGCGCCAGCAGAAAGGTGACGATTACGACTCCGATAAGGCTCGGCACCGCGGAGGAAACGCGTTTGGCGACCGTGATGAGGGACGACATGGATGGCGATTGCTTTCCAGGGCGCGACACCACCTTCCCCGGGTTGGAGACGGCGGCGTCACGGGATAGGCGCCTCAGTTCTTGGTGATGAAGCGGTAGTCGAGGTTGGTGTGGAACCAGTAGACGTACCCCTTCACATCCTTTTGCAGCGCGATATCCGAGAACAGATGCGCGATCGGGATGCGTGGCACGTCGTCCATGGCGATGGTGTTCATCTTGGAGATGAGCGCGTCGTATTTGGCCGGCTCCTTTTCGAACCGGGCCGCATTGGTGAGCTCGTCGAGCGCCGGATTGACGTAGTTCGGCGTATTGAACACGCTGTTGTTCTTGCCGTCATAGGTCCAAAAGTAGAAGTATTCCGGGTAGTCGAGCCAACCGTAGAAATAGTTGATGTCCATCGGCAGCTTCTTGGACCCCATGCGGGCGAACCACTCCGAGCCCGGCACCTTGGTGATCGCCATGTCGATGCCGATCTTCTTCAGCTGTTCCTGGATCAGCAGCGCCATCGGCTCCTGGACGGTCGACTGGCTCATGTCGATGAACATCTCGGTTTTGAAGCCGTCGGGGTAGCCGGCCTGCTTCAGCAGATCCTTGGCCTTGGCGAGATCGGTCTGGTAGGGCGACGCCACGGGCCACTTCGGCGCATAGGGCGCCTTCGGATCGGCGCCGAACATCGGCTCGCCGCGCCCGTAAAGCGCCTGGCTCATGATGGCGGCGTAGGGCACCGCATAGGCTACCGCCTGGCGCACCAGCTTGTTGTCGAAGGGCTTCGTGGTGGTGCTCAAATCGACGTAGAACATCTCGTTCTGCATCAGCGTACCGATGACGTTGACCTTTCCGGCCGAGGCCAGTTCGGCGTAATCCTTCGGCGGCAGGCCGATCGAAACATCGACGTCACCCTTTTCGAGCAGGGCGCGGCGCGTTCCCGGCGATGCGATCTCGCGGTAAACGACCCGCTTCATGGCCGGCGCCGGGCCGGACTTCCAGGCGTCGAAGCGCTCGAACACGATCTGATCGCCCGGCTTCCAGCTGGCGATCTTGTAGGGGCCGCCCCCGGCATCATGCTCGCGCGTCCAGTTCAGCGCCCAAGGGTCTTCGGCGGTCGCGTGCGACAAGGCCAGCTTCGCATTCATGATGTCGGGGACCGGCACCGTGAGGTCGGGCATCGTCAGCTTGTTGGCGGCGTCGAGCGTGATCTTGAAGGTATGGTCGTCCACGGCCGTGAATTGCTTGGGATCGGTCAAAGAGCCCGCCGCCATCTGAATGGCGGGAAAGCCACCGGCCGCGATGGCGCGGTCGAACGACCATTTCACATCGGCCGCCGTGACCGGGCTGCCGTCGTGAAACACCGCATCCTTGCGCAGATGGAACACCATGGTCTTGCCGTCGGGATCGACGGTCCAGCTTTCTGCCAGCTCGGGCTCGAGCTTGCTGGCGTCGTAGACGGTCTTGCCATCCGGCGTGGCCTTCAAGGCGTGCGTGACCAGCCGGTCGTAGATCTGCCAAGCGACGAGCTGACTGGTTTCGTTGGCGGCCGGGGTCATCGGATCGAGCGAATTGGGACCATGCTCGGCCACCTCGATCAGGACGTCACGCGGGGTGGCCGCGGCAACGGGGGCGGCCGTCCCGGCCAGGAGCGCGGCCGCAGCTGCAAGGCAGGCGGTGGCGGGCGAGAAACGGGACGACGGATTGGGCATCAAACACCTCCGGGGGCCACAAGCGATCACAGAAGCCGATGTGCACATACTGTGCCAATTTATAAACCATTGTTTTCGGCGCAATTTTCAAATAGTGCATACAAAATTGATTATTCTATAAGCGATCACGCCAAGGGAGCTGCCTCACGAACAGGCTTGTCTCCCGGAAGCGATGCGGCCAAAGATCGTGCACACTGCCCCGTGTCGCGATACGGTCTCAGCCAGGGTGCCGCGTTCCTTGAAACCGCAAATCGTGACCGATCAGGCATCATCCGCTCACGCCGAGCTTGCGGAACGAAGCGGGCCCCCGACGCTGCGCCGCGAACCGCTTCACGCTCTGGCGGCCGACCGTTTGCGGCGTTTGGTGATGCGCGGCGAGATCGCAGCGGGCGAGAAGGTCAACGAGGTCGCGATCGCCCGGGCGCTTGGGGTGTCGCGAACGCCCCTCCGGGAAGCGGTCAAGCTTCTGGCTTCCGAAGGTTTGCTCGAGCTTCTGCCCGGACGGGGGGCCCGGGTCCGGCGCTTCTCGGATATCGAGATCCTCGACCATTTCGAGGTCATCGGAGCCCTGGAGCGCCATGCGGCGGAGCGTGCGGCGGAACGCATCACGCCTCACACGGCCGCAGACGTGCGGGCGCTGCAGGAAACCATGAAGGCGAGCTTCCGCGAAGGACGCCAGCAAGCCTATTTCCAGGCCAACCAGAAGATGCATGCGCTCATCGTCCGCTTGGCCGAGAGCCCGGTTCTCGAGGCGTTGCACCGGGAGTTGTCCAACAAGGCGCGGCACAACAGATCCTCGACGCTGACCTCGACGGCGCGCTGGGCGGACTCGATGCGCGAGCACGAAGGTTGGATCGAGGCACTCCTTCGCGGTGACGGCGCACAAGCGGGCGCCCTCATCCTGGCGCACGCCCGGCGAACCGGAGAGGCCGTCCTCGCCCAAGCCGCCGCAGCCGACCCCGCACCATGACGGCAGAACGATCGGCGCCCGTGCCCGCCGAGGACACCTTCCCCATCGCCCGCTCGTCGCTTGCGGCATCGGTCGCCGACCATCTGCGCGCGATGATCGTGCAGGGCACACTGCCGCCTGGAACGCGCGTCCAGGTGGCGGCCCTTGCGGCTTCGCTCGCGGTATCGGCCACGCCGGTCCGCGAGGCACTGATCATTCTGGCCGAGGACCGCTTGGTGGAACTCCTGCCCAACCGCGGAGCGCGCGTCCTCCCCTACACGGCCGACGAGGCACTCGCCCTTTTCGAAGTCATGGCGGCTTTGGAAGCCCTGGCGGCGCGGCTCGCGACGATGAGGATGCACGCAGAAGATTGCGACGAACTCGAACGCCGGCATGCCGCGATGGTGGCGCATCACCGCCGCCGTGAAAGGCAAGCGTATTTCGCGGTCAACAACGAAATCCACGCTGCTGTGCTGACCCTGTCCGGGAACCCCGACCTCGTGGCCACCCATGCCCGCCTCGAACTCCGCGGCCGCCGCGGCCGCTACAATGCCATTGTCGACGACGCGCGTTGGGATCAAGCCATGCACGAACACGCGTTGCTCATGGAAGCGATGAGGTGTCGCGATGCCGAAGCCGCCGCATCGATCTGGCAGACACACGTCACGAACACCGGCCTAGCCGTCGCCCATGCGCTGCACCGCGCCCTCGATCCTGCGTAGTGCAGGCGGAAGGTTCGAATCTTTTCAGCAGAAAAGCCCGTCGTTGAGACCAAGGCATTCTCAACATGCAAGGATAGCGCCGTTCCTTGGCGACATTGGCAGGGCTGGCATGCTCGGCAGCAACCCCAGCCAAGTCATGGCCGGCCAGGCCCTCGGCATGACGCGCGGGCCGATACGCCGTATCGTACTCGACAGGCTGAATTTCACGCTGCCGGTCGGCGAGGCGATAGCGCGGCGACGGCCGAGCAACTCAGTCATCGAAGGCGAGCACTGACCGCGAGGTCGCAGCTTGCTGGCGATCGCCTGATCGAACATGGCCCGGCTGCGCAGCCTGCCTTCGTGATTAAGGCGGAGGGGAACGGCCCAGACCGGCTGCGGCAAGAGCGCCCGTTTGGCACCAAGCATCCGGCCGGCGTTCCAAGGGCGGCGTCTTTTCCCGCCGCGGCGAATACCGAGCGTCACCTCGATGGTGTGCCGCGGCTGAAAGTGGTCATTAAGAGAACAGGCGGTCGGTCACCGACTGGTGAGCTTGGCTAGACCCGGAACGGCGGCTCTGGACGGACTCGGCGCTTGAGCAGCCGCTCCTCAACATCGCGCACACGCCGGGCTGGCTTGGCAGCTTTCGTCCGGTCGATGCACAGGTCTTTAAAATAAAAAACCATCGACCATCGCGTAGACTGCGGCGTGGCTTCAGCGATAGGGCCCTGGCAAAACTGGCCTGTCCAAAGACACCCGATGGCTTGGGCAAGTTTACAAGCCTGTTTGAAGCGAGACGCCGACGCGCTGGGCGGCGTTGATGATGTGCAGTTCCATCGTTGCGCGAGCCAAGGCCGCATCGCGGGCAACGATAGCGTCATGGATCGCCTCATGCTCTGTGATGGTGATGTCAACGATGTCCTTGAGATTGGCATTCGGCCGGCGACGCGTCTCGAGGATGCTGTCCCTCATGTGTTCCGACACAAAGCCCACCACCCGAGCCACGTAGTCGTTGCCCGTCGCGAGCGCCACCGCACGGTGGAATTCCAGGTCAGCGTCGACTCCCTTGTCGGCCCATTTCTCAATGCCGCGCATTTTCATGAGCGCCTCCGAGATGGCGGCGTGCTGGGCCTCTGTGCCGCGCAGGGCCGCCAGGCTGGCGGCCCGCACTTCCAGCATGGTCCGAAGTTCGAAGACGTGAGTAAAGGCGGCGCGGTTGTTCGCAGCATCAGGTTCGACCCGCAGGATGGGCAACGGCGTATTCCGCACCACGAAAGCGCCGATACCCTGGCGCGACTGAACCACCCCGTCGGAGCGGAGCCGTGCGATCGCCTCCCGCACCACGTTGCGGCTGACCTTGAACGTGTCGGCCAGCATCTGCTCGCCCGGCAGCCGGTCTCCCGGCTTCAGTCGCCCTTCTCCGATCTCACGCCGGATCGCCTCGACGATGCGGATCGGCAGCTGCGGCGTTCGGTCCAGCGAGTTCAGGCTCATGGGTGGCGCTCCGGCCGTCACTCAAAAATCCGCCCCGGGCTCATCAGGCCAGCAGGATCAAGGGCGGATTTTACCTTGCGCAGCAAGGCGAGGTCGAGTGGTGGCGTGCGCGCCAGAAAGGCGCTGCGCTTGACGCGGCCGATGCCGTGTTCGGCGCTGATCGATCCGGACGCAGCATCCACCTCCGCAAAGATGATGGCCTCGCAGCGGTACAGCAGCGCCACGCGCGCCACATCGTCGAGCCCCGCCGGCGGAAGTACGTTGAAGTGGATGTTGCCGTCACCGAGATGGCCATAGGCGAGCGGCACACAACCGGGCGCCGCGTCGGCCAACGCCGCATGGGTTCGATCGAGGAACGACGCGAGGCCGGAGATCGGGATCGACACGTCGGTGCGCAGGTGGCGGCCCTGCCTGGCCTGCGCCTCGATCAAGCCTTCGCGGATCTGCCAGAAGGCGGCCGCCTGGGCGCCGCTCGCGGCCAGTGCCCCGTCGGCCACAAGGCCGTCGATGACGATGCCCTCGAGGAAGCGCTCCACGAGCGTCTTCAAATCGAGGAGCCCGCTCGCAGTGACCTCCATCAACACGTAGAACGGCGATGGCGCCTCGAGCGGGTCCCGGGCCTGCGGCGCTGCCGTCAGGCCAAGCTCGACCCCACGACGCGGCAGTAGCTCGAACGCGGACAGCAGATCGCTGAGGTCACGGCGTGCCCGGCCGAACAGGGCCACAGCCGCGTCGGACGACTCGACCGCCAGGAAGGCGGTTTCGACCTGCGTCGGCTTGGGGAATAGTTTCAAGCAGGCTGCCGTGACGATGCCGAGCGTGCCTTCCGAGCCGAGGAACAGCTGCTTCAAATCATAGCCTGTATTGTTCTTGCGCAGCTTGCGCAGACCATTCCAGACCTGCCCGTCCGCCAGCACGGCCTCCACCCCGAGCACGAGATCGCGCGTCATGCCGTAGCGCACCACATTGAGGCCGCCCGCATTGGTGGCGATGTTGCCGCCGATTTGGCAGGAGCCCTGGGCGCTGAGCTGCAAGGGAAACAGCCGGTCCGCCACAGCCGCAGCCGCATGGATCTTCTCGAGGATGCAGCCCGCCTCGACCGTCATGGTGAAATTCTCAGCGTCGATCTCGCGCACCCGGTCGAGACGCTCCAGACTGATCACCACCTCGCCCCCCTCCGGCGAGGGCGTAGCGCCACCGACGAGGCCCGTGTGCCCCCCTTGCGGCACGACCGCGAGGTTCTGCTCGGCGCAATGGCGCACCACGGCCGCGACCTCTTCGGTCGACGTCGGCCGTACCACCACCCGGGCGCGCCCGGTGAGATCACGCGACCAGTCCGTGACGTAGCGGTCCTGGGCCTCGGCGCCGACGGCGCCGAACCGTTCAAAGAAGCCTGCGTTTCCATCCAGCATGACCGACCCCTTGCCGTTTTTTAAGTTGTAGGACATTTGAACATCATGGCATAGTGATTTGGCGGGCAAAGAGCCGGAATGGCCGACCTCCAATCGAGTGCGGGAGAGCTCCCATGTTTGTCACGCCACAAGGTGACAAGGTCTTCGTCGTCGACGGTCACATTCATCTCTGGGATGCGCGGCCCGAGAACCGGCGTAATCGATACGGCCTCACCTTCATCGAAAGCTTTTGGGGCTCACACGTCGGCATGACGCCGAAGGAGCAGCGCTGGGACTTCGACCGCTTCTGCCATTACGGCGTCGAAGGGGCTGCCAAGGACCTGTTCGAGGACGGCTACGTCGACATGGCCGTGATGCTGCCGACCAACCTGCACGATTTCTTCGTCGACGGCTTCAACACCACCGAACAATGCGCTGCCTTCAAGCGCGCGTACCCCGATAAGGTGATCCTGAATGGACGCTGCGACCCGCGCGACGGTGCCCGTGGTCTCGAGAAGCTCGAGGCGGATCACGCCAAGCATAGATTTAAAGGCGTCAAGCTCTACACGGCCGAATGGAACGGGGTGTCGAAGGGCTACACGCTCCGAGAGGATATCGTTGCGCCCTATATGGAGAAGTGTCGGGAGCTCGGTATCAAGAACGTCCATATCCATAAGGGGCCGACCATCCACCCCTTGAACCTCGACGCGTTCGACGTACGGGATGTCGACTATGTGGCAACCGCCTTCCCGGACCTCACCTTCGTGGTCGACCATTGCGGCATGCCGCGTATCGACGACTTCTGTTGGATCGCAGGCCAGGAGCCGAACGTCATCGGCGGTTTGGCGTTGATCCCGTCCTTCATCCATGCGCGGCCCAAGTACTTCGGCCAGATGCTTTCGGACCTCCTGTATTTCCTCGGCCCGGACCGGCTGACCTTCGGCTCCGACTACGGGATTACCAGCCCGAAGTGGATCGTCGAGCAGTTCATGGCCTATGAGTTCCCCGACGACCTCGCCAAGGAGGCCGCGACCGAGCTGACCATGGAGGTCAAGCGCAAGATCCTCGGCCTCAACATGGCCCGCCTCTACGACATCGATGTGCCGTCCGAGTGCCGGCTGCCGGAACCGACTTCAGCCGATGACGGCGAAATCCTGCTGACACGCGGCGATGAGAAGGTCGATGTCGCGGCCTGACGCTTGTGAATCGGAGCCGGTGGACGCCACTCCAGGGAGCAATGCGGCTGTGATGGCGGCCCTCGACACTGTCATGGACCCCGAACTCGACGAATCCGTCGCCGCCATGGGCTTCATCGAGGCCGTGGCGGTGGAGGGCCGGCGGGCCGACATCACTTTTCGCCTGCCCACCTTCTGGTGTTCGGCGAATTTCGCCTTCCTGATGGCGAGCGATATGCGGCTGGCGGTGGAACAACTGTCGTCCATCGACACGGCCCGGGTGCGGCTCGTCGATCACTTCGCTTCGGGGAAAATCAATCGCGGCGTCGCCGAAGGGCGCGGCTTCGCGGAGGTGTTCGCCGGCGAAGCCAGCACCGACCTTGCCGAGATCCGCCGCGCCTTCCGTGAACGCGCCTTTCTGGGGCGACAGGAGAAATTGTTGCGGGCCCTGGTGGCCCGGCACGGCATCGAGGCGGCGCTCGCCACCACGATGGCCGGTCTCGAGGCCTTGACGCGCGGTAGGCCGGACGAACTCCAAGCCGGGGCCCTGCGCTACCTGGCGCTCCGCCGCCACGAGGCAGGCGGGTCGGACGGCGCGGCCCCAGCCTTCATCACGCTCGACGGCGCATCAATCGCACCCGCCGCCTACGGGATGCACCTGCGAACCCTGCGCCGCATCAAGGGCGCCGCCGAGGCCAATGCCGAAATGTGCCGGCTCTACCTCGAGGCCCGGATCAGCCATCCGGCGCCGGGCTGCGAGCCCGAAAACCGCAAGGACGACGACGATGACTGAAGCGAAATTCCGCGTCATGCACAATGGTCCGGGTCCGGGATCTGGACAGGTCGATCGACTTCTACACTCGCCTGCTCGGTATGGAGCTGCTGCGCCGGATGGAGTTTCCGGAGGGCAAATTCACACTGGCCTTTGTGGGCTACGGTCCGGAGGACACCCATGCGGTGCTGGAACTGACCCATAATTGGGACCAGGGCTCGGCCTATGACCTCGGCAACGGCTATGGTCATATCGCGCTCGGGGTCCGTGACATCTACGGCGTCTGCAAGGAGCTCGAGGCGAGCGGTGCCAAGCTGCCCCGCCCGCCTGGGCCGATGAAGCACGGCACCACCGTGATCGCCTTCGTGGAAGACCCCGATGGCTACAAGATCGAGTTGATCGACCTCGATACGCGGGACTGACGTCCCGCTTTGCAATCAAAAAAATATGGGGAGGGAAAACCTATGAGCCGATTGAACCTGGATCGCCGTACCTTGCTCGCAAGCGCGGCAGCAACCGCCGCCGCGAGTGCCTTGGCCGGCACGGGTCGAGCCTTTGCGGCCGATCAGAAATTTGTGCCCTATTCGAACAAGAGCCTCGACTATTACTTCTTCGTCGCCCAGGAAGAGGCCGTAAAGCGGGCCGTCGAGGCCAAGGGCTGGCGCTTCCAGGCCGTCAACGCCAGTTTCGATAACACCACTCAGCTGCAGCAGTGGGAGTCGATCCTGCTCAATGGGCCCTCGGCCATCATCAGCGACCCGATCGACAGCCAAGCCATCGTCAGCGTCATCAAGAAATACAACTATAAGAAGATCCCGGTCGGCATCATCGATACACCTGCGACCGGCGGCAAGGTCGCGATCACGGTCGACTTCGACAATTACCAGGGCGGCGTCCTGGCGGCGGAAGCCATCGTGGATCGCCTGAAGAAGAAATATAACGGCCAAGCCAAGGGGACGGTGCTGAACTGTTACGGCGCCCTGCAGAGCGTCGCCTGGCGCCTTCGCAAGGAAGGCATGGACGCGACCTTCAAGAAATATCCCGACATCAAATATCTGGCGCGTCCGACCGAGGGCGAACTCAAGCAGATGCTGAGCGTCACAACCTCGACGCTTGCCGAGTTCCCCGACCTCGACGCCGTGCACGCACCCTCCGACACGCCCTCGCGCGGCATCGTCACAGCCCTGCAGCAGAAGGGTCGCTGGAAGAAGGTCGGCGAGGAAGGGCATATGATCTTCGTCAATATCGACGGCGAGCCGATCGCCCTGCAGTGGATCAAGGAAGGCTATATGGATGCCGTGATCTCGCAGGACCCGGTCGCCTATGCGCAGATCACGGTCGAGATGATCGACAAATACGCCATGGCGGGCCAGGAGGTGCCGCTCGGCCCCTTTGAGAACAAGAACTACTTCTGGGAGAAGGGCGAAATCAAGATGTCCGACTCCGGGCCGAGCCTCGTCATCCCGCCCTTCGAGATCAGCGCCGCCAATGCCGACGACAAGCGCATGTGGGGCAACATCGCCTTCAACGAATGGGGCCTGAAGTACAAGTAAGGGCGATCCTTCCCCCCAACCATGGCGCGGCGACCGGGACGAAAGCCCGGCCGTCTGACAGGAGAACGGCCTTGGCGAACGAAACGCCTCTTCTGGCAACCCGCAACGTGATCAAGCGCTTCGGCGGGGTGGCGGCGCTCAAGGGCGTGTCGCTCACGGTCGAGGCCGGCAGCGTGCACGGGCTGCTCGGCGAGAACGGCGCCGGCAAATCGACGCTGGTCAAGATCGTGGCCGGGTTGCACAACCCGACCGAGGGCGAAGTGCTTCTCGACGGCACCCCGCTCGGCCCCGTGGACGTCAAAGCCATGGAGCGGCATGGCGTGTTCCTGGTCACGCAGGAACCCGCCATCGTCAATCCGCTGTCGGTGGCCGAGAACCTGATGCTGGGGCGGTGGCCCCGTCGTGGGCCTTTGGTGGACGTGCGCGCCATGCGGCGGCTCGCCACCGAATACCTGGAGGGCACGGGGCTCGACCCCCTCGCCCCGGCCGGCCGGCTCTCGGCGGTCGACCGCCGCAAGCTCAACATCCTGCGGGCGCTGCACAGCGGTGGCCGCCTCATCATTCTTGATGAACCCACCACGGCGCTGACCATGGCGGATCGTCGGGTGCTGTTCGATTTCATGCGCAAGCTGAAGCAGGATGGCGTCACCTTCATGTTCATCTCGCATTACAACGAAGAGATCCTGGAGATTTGCGACGCGGTATCGGTGCTGCGTGATGGGCTGCTGGTCGCAGGCAACCAGCCGGTGGCGGCCGTCAGTTCCGACGCGCTCAGTGAGATGGTGCTGGGGCGCGGCCTCGCTCTTTTCGCGCGCCATGACGCCGATCGGGCGAAGGCCGAGGCGCCGTCCTGGAATTTCACGGGTATCAAGGGGCGCGGCTTCGCGGTGGATCGATTGGCGCTCGCGCCGGGCGAGATCGTCGGCTTCGCGGGACTACCAGGATCGGGGGCCGGCGAAGTGGCACGCGCCATCTACGGATTGCTGCCCGCGCAGGGCACCGTAACCCATAACGGAGCCACAAAACCGCTGCCGGCCGAGCCAGCGGCAGGCCTTGCAGCCGGCATCGCCTTCCTGTCGGAGGACCGGCTCAAGGATGGCATCGTCGGTATCCACTCGATCGCCAGCAACATCAGCCTGTCGAGCCTCGGCCGCATGGCGACGGGTGGCGTCGTGTGGCCCGGCCGCGAGCGCGCGCTCGTGGCCGACTTCTTCAAGCGTCTCGCCATCAAGGCGCGCGGAGCGGAGCAGCCCGTGGGGCAGTTGAGCGGCGGCAACCAGCAAAAGGTGCTGCTGTCGCGCCTGCTTGCCACGAAGCCGAGGCTCCTCATCCTCAACGAGCCGACGCGCGGCATCGACGTCGGCGTCAAGGAGGAGGTCCACCGCCTCATTGATGGGCTCACCCGCGAGGGCGTCAGCGTCATCATCGTCACCTCCGACCTCGACGAGATGCTGCGCACCGTTGACCGGATGGTGTTGTTCGCCGGCGGCCGGATCGTCGGCGACCACCCGGCCGGTACGCTGACCAAGGACGACGTGCTCCGCATCGCCTTCTCGACCGGCGGGCCGGACCGGGTGCCCCCACCCGGCTCGGCCCGCCCTGCCCTGCTGCAACATCCGCCAAAGGTCCTCGCGTCATGAGCGCCCACACCGATCAGATCGCGACCGCACCCGCCACCATGGCCCCGCCACGCCGCGGCCGCACGGCAGCGCAGCGGCTGCAGGGCGTCCTCGCCCATGTGGTGTGGATCTGGCTCGCCGGGCTCATCGTCATCTTCGGACTCCTGAACCCGTTCTTCTTTTCGATTCCCAACCTGCAGAATGTTTTGGTGCAGGCCACCGTTCTGGGCCTTCTCGGGCTGGCGCAGTCGCTGGTGCTGCTGGTGGCCGAGATCGACCTCTCGATCGCGGCCGTCACCGGTATCTCGTCGGCGCTTGGCGCGCTGTTGATCCAGAGGACGGGCGTCCCGGTAGGGGTGGGCGTGGTGCTCGGCATCGCGCTGGCGACCGGGATCGGCTTCATCAACGGCCTTTGCGTCACCAAGCTGCGCATGGTGTCATTGATCGAGAGCCTCGGCATGATGATCACGCTGCAGGGCGGCCTGTTGGCCATCACCCGCGGCAACACCATCACCGACCTGCCCGACAGCTATTACTGGATCGGCCAGGCCACGATCGGCGGCTGGCCCGTGATGCCGGTGGTGTTACTCGCGGCCTTCCTGTTGATGGGCTTCACTCTGCGGCGCACCGTTCTCGGCCGGAGCCTCTATGCCACCGGCGGCAACGCCGCGGCCGCCTTCGTGGCGGGTATCCGCGTGCCGCAAGTGAAGATCATCGCCTTCACGCTGTCGGGGTTCATCTCCGGTATTGCCGGCTATCTGCTGGCGGCTTGGCAAATGGCCATCACGTCGAACCAGGGTGACGGCTTCCTGCTTTATGCCATCGCGGCGCCGATCATCGGGGGAGTGAGCGTCTTCGGCGGCCGCGGCGGCACGCTTGGCATCCTGGGCGGCGTGCTGCTGCTCACGGTGATCCACGTCGGTCTCGCCATCGTCTATGTGCCGTCCTTCTATGTGACGATGATTGGTGGCGTGCTGATCTTCATTGCGGTGGCGGTCGATGCCTTGCGGGTCAATGTGCTCGGCGAGGGCTGACACTCCGGCCGCGGATGCGGGCCGACTCTCGGGACTTACACAAAACAGCGGGAAGTAAGCTGATGTTTGCCGAAAAACTGAGGCTTGATGGCCGCGTGGCCGTGGTGACGGGCGGCGGCCAGGGGATCGGCCTGTCCTGCGCCGAGGCGCTGGCCGAGAACGGCGCCACGGTGGTGATCGCCGATATCGACCCCGGCGTGGCCGAGACCGGCCGGGACGCGCTCAAGGCCAAGGGCTACGCGGTCGGCGTGCAACCGGTGGATGTCGCGAAATCCGGCGAGGTCGATCGGTTGGCCGAGGCCGTGCTGCGCCAGCACGGCCGGGTCGATGTTCTGGTGGCCAATGCCGGCATCGCCCGGTCCGGCACCGCGGCCGAGGAGGTCACCGACGAACACTGGCTCGCGGTGAACGACATCAACTATCACGGCGTGTTCTGGTCGAACCGCGCCTTTGCGCGCCCAATGCTGAAGGCCGGTCGGGGCTCGATCGTCAACATCGGCTCCATGTCGGGCATCATCAGCAACCGCCCCCAGAAGCAGGCCTATTACAACGCTTCCAAGGCCGCCGTGCATCAGTTGACGCGCTCGCTGGCGGCCGAGTGGGCCGACCGTGGCGTGCGCGTCAATGCGGTGGCGCCCACTTATATCGAGACGCCGCTCACGACATTCGGCATGCAGGACAAGACGATGTTCGAAGCCTGGATCCGCGACACGCCGATGGGTCGCCTCGGCCAGCCCGAGGAGATCGCCTCGGTGGTGCATTTCCTCGCCTCGGATGCCGCGAGCCTGATGACGGGCTCGATCGTCGTGGTCGACGGCGGCTTCACCTGCTGGTGAGCGGCGCGAGATCATGACTAGCTTGCCGAACCCGAGCGGAAGCGGACAGGTCCAGAGGTCTATCCAAGCAGGTCGTCGACGCGAATCGGCAGGCGACGCAAACGACGCCCCGACGCATTGAACACGGCATTGGCGATTGCGGCATTGACCCCGATGATGCCGAGTTCGCCGAGGCTTTTCACGCCGAGCGGATTGACCTGGTGATCAATCTCGTCGAGCAGGATGGCTTCGACCGCCCCGATGTCGGCCGCCACCGGCATGAGGTATTCGGCCAAATTCGCGTTGACATAGGCTCCGGAGCGGGGGTCGATCACTGTTTCTTCAAGCAGCGCCGAACCCAAACCCCAGATCATCCCTCCGGTAAGCTGGCTGCGGGCCGTCATGGGATTGACGATGGAGCCTGCAGCGAAAGCGCCCAGCAACCGTGGCACGCGGAGTTCGCCCGTCTCGGCGTGGACTCTCACCTCGGCAAATTGCGCCCCGAAGCTCCAGCTCAGGGCCGGTCCCGGGCCCACGGCGACAAGGCCACGATCCAGTTTGGCAAACCCGCCTTCGCCTGATCCCTCGAACCGTCCAACCAGGTCGATGTCGCCGCGGCCAAGCAGATCGGCGAGCGGCTCGGCGTAGCCGTCCGGCCATCGGAGCTCGCCACGCTCGACGTTGAGCGACAGCATGTCCGGGTCGCCGTTGTTCCCCGCGCGGGTCGACCGACGCATCAGCTGTCGCTTGAGGTCGATCGCGGCCGATCGCACGGCACCAACGACCGACACGGTGGTCGACGACCCGCCCGACAATCCTGCCGGCGGAAAAGACGTGTCGCCCAGGCGCACGGTGATACGCGCGGGGTCCGCGCCGAGGGCGTCGGCCACCATCTGGGTGAGGATCGTGTACAAGCCGTTGCCGATCTCATGATGCGCGGTTTCTGCCAGCACGCGTCCATCTGCCCCGACGCGTAAACGCAGAGATGCCGAAGCGACCTTCACGGGGCGTGCCGAACTCGCGCAACCCAGGCCCACCCACCAGTCGCCCTCACGCACGGCGCGTGGCTTGTTTGACCGGCGATCCCAGCCGAATGCCTGCCCGCCCTGATCGAAGCAGCGCAGGAGGGATCGACTCGAGAAGGGCTTGCCGGAGATCTGATTGGTCAAGGTGTCATTGCGTCGTCGCAACGCGATTGGGTCGAGATCGAGTGCATGGGCCAACTCGTCCATCGCAGACTCAAGTGCAAACAGGTAGGGGACCTCTGGCGGTGCCCGCATGGGGCCCGGTGTGTTGCGATCCACGCGGATCACCCGTTCTGTTGCGGACAGATTCGGGCAGGCATACAGCGCCGTCGTGACGTCCGTTCCTGGCATGGCGAAATCGTCGAATTGCGAGGTCGCCACCACGGCATCATGTTGCAAGGCCAGCAGGCGTCCGTCGCGATCGGCACCGAGCCGGATGGTGTGGTGCGTTTCAGGGCGGTGATTTGCGATGGTGAAGCCCTGTGCCCTGGTCGCAACCAGCGTGACAGGACGTCCAAGGCGACGCGCCGCGAGCGCCACCGGCGCGGTATACTGCGAGAGGGCCAGCTTGGACCCGAAGTGCCCACCAATAAATGGGCATATGACCCGGACATCCGCCGGATCCAGGCCGAGTTGGATCGCCAAACCGTGTCGAACTCCCTCGACGAAGCGGGTCGGCTCGTAAACCGTCAGCTTCGGGCCGTTCCACGTGCAGGTCGTGCCCACGAGCTCGATGGGATTGTGGTGCTGGACCGGTGTCTCGTAGACCGCCGTTACCGAGACGGGCGCACGCCTTAATGCCCCTTCAACGTCGCCCTGGCTGACATCCTGATGAGCGGGCTGGAGCGCCGCGACCGGGATGGCGGCGCCAGTTGCCGAATCCATCGCAGGCTCAACCGGCGCCGGCGCATAAACGATCTCGAGAATAGCGGCCGCCTCCTGGGCGATCTCACCGGTTTCGGCGACAACGAGAGCAACAATCTGGCCATGATAGGCAATGTCCGGGGCGGCAAGCGGCAGCAGTGTGCTGTTGGCGTAGCCCCCAGCCAGAACGTGGTCCACGGGGCGGATATCGGCCGTCAAATCTTCGTGTGTGAAAATCGCAAGCACGCCGGTGATCGATGCGGCTGAGCTTCGGGTGACATGACAAACCCGCCCCTTGCCGATCGAGCTGGTGACCAGCGCCGCGTATGCCGTATTCGGCAATAGCTGATCGGCAGCGAACACGGCCTCGCCGCGGACTTTTGCAAGTCCATCGACACGCGGCAACGATTGTCCGATGAACGGCATACGTTCCATGAAGGGCCAGTGCTGGTCAGATGCCATAGGAAGACGCGGGGCAGCGTCACAGGTTCGCTTGTCGCTGATGTGCAGAAAGTCGCAACGACGGTGTCGGGGTCAGCGTCGACCACGACCGGGCGTTGGAGGACCTTGCCAGGGCAACAGACCCTCTCGTCCAGAAGCCGGCCATCGATGCCCGCCACGGGTCGAACACCCTTTCCGACGTGCTAGACCCTTCTTACCAGGAGCCTATCGGCAGGAGGTTGTGACTGCGGCTGAGGTACGCCTCGCTTCATACCATAGGCATGTGAGCCGGTCGATGTCGCATGCATGCGCGATGCCTCAGCAGCAGGAGTCTCCATTATGCTTAAAGCCATACGCTTCGATAGCGTCGGCGGTCCGGAAGTCCTGCGCTTCGGAATGATCGACGAGCGAAGACCCGGATCGGGTGAAGTCTCGCTCAAGGTCGAGGCTGTGGGCCTGAACCGGGCCGAGAGCATGTATTATCATGGCGCTTACATGGAGCAGCCGACATTGCCCTCCGGCATCGGCTACGAGGCGGTAAGCTTCGTCACGGCGGTCGGTCCGGGTGGCGACGCCTCGCTGGTTGGATTGGTCTTCCCCCTTTGAATGCCTGCACCCATTGGGTGATCCGAGTTTGATGTTTTCTAGGGCCGGTCTGGGTACTAGCGTGAGCATGGCCGGCGGAGCTGATTGAGGTGGAGGAGCCGTCCATGCGGCGAAGGCAGGCACAAGACCTCCGGCGCTGGCGGCCTCTAACAACTGAGCTGCGTAGACGGATCCCTTTGTAGTGCCGCCGCCAGCTCTCGATGATGACCTGCGCCTCCTGCTGCGAGTTGGAGATCTCGCCGTCGAGGAGTTCGTTCCGGAGCCGCACGTTGAACGACTCGACGTAGCCGTTCTTCCAAGGACTGCCCGAGGCAAGGTAGGCGGCCTTGGCACCCACAGCCTTGATCCAGTCCTGCACGGCCTAGGCGACGAACTCGGGCCGTTGTCGGAACGAACGTAGCCCGGCATGCCGCGTCAAATAACCTAACGCACCGTCGCGAGCGCGAAATCGATCAGGCTGCGGATGTGGATCGCCACGGCTGCGTGCGCCTTCGCGGCGTCGCCGGCGATCAGCGCGTCCACGATGGCGAGGTGCTCGCGTGAGTCGGGCTTCAACCGATCTTTGAGCCGGTCGATCTCGAAGAGCCGCGTTGTGGCGCGTAGCTGCGTGAGGATGCGCGCCATCACCTCGTTGCCGGAGCGGTCGATGAACATGCCGTGCAGGTTGTCGTCCGAGCGCCAGTGCGCGTCGGTATGGTAGGCGGTGGCCTCCAGCATCCCCAACGCCTCTTGCCGCACGGCGGCGAGCTGGGCGCCCGGGATGCGGTCCACCGCGAGCGCTGCGGCCTCGGGCTCCAGCACGGCGCGCACCTTCAGGCTCTTCAGGTATTCGCCGAGATCGACGCGACGCACCACGTAGGAGCGACCGCCGACCTTCTCGACCATACCCTCGCCCTCGAGCCGCTGCAGCGCCTCCCGCAGCGGCGTCCGCGAGACGCCGATCGCCTCCGCAAGTCGCGCTTCGACGATCGCCTCGCCGCCGCGCAACCGCTTGTGGCGGATCATATCCGATAAGGCCTCGTGCGCGAGGTTGCCCAGGTTCACTGGGCTGGATTTTGCGGCGGGTGCCGTCATGCGGGGGCGTCACTGGGAAGGCGCATCGACAGTCCTTATGGGCCGGACGGCAACATGGGCAAGCGCCACGCCGAGGCGCCCGCAATCGCACCTTGCCAAACAGCATCCCGATTGTATACCGTTAGCATGCCAATCAATTTGGGGGATGTTCGATGATCCGCTTTGCCGGCCTGATGCTGTCCCTTTACGCCGCCACCTGCCTGTCGGGCGTCGCTTCGGCGGCCGATTGCACCTCTCCGGTTGCCGCGTCCGACCTCATCAAACCGGGGACGCTGGTGATGTCCACCAATCCGACGCTGCCGCCGCTGCAATACGTCGACAAGTCGGGCGCGCTCGTGGGCATGCGGATCGAGCTCGGCACCGAGATCGCCAAGCGCCTCTGCCTCGCGCCCGAGTTCATCAAGATCGAGTTCGACGCCATGGTGCCCGGCCTCAAGGGCGGCCGATGGGACATGATCGACACCGGCATCTTCTTCACGCCCGAGCGCGCCAAGCTGATGCAGATGATCCCCTACGAGATGCAGGCCATCAGCATTTCGGTGCAGCCCGATGCGAAAGTTGCGATCAGCAAGGTCGAGGACCTCGAGGGCAAAACGGTCGGGGTCGAGATTGGTGGCTTCGAGGAGACCAAGGCCAAGGCTATCGATGCCGAGCTGAAGAAGAACGGCGGCCACGGCATGACGATCCGTACCTTCGACAGCTTCGCACTGGCCTACCAGGCCCTCCGAGCCGGCCAGGTCGAGGCCGTGGTGTCGATCGACGGCGTCGCCAAGGAATATGCTGACCGCGGCGCCTTCAAGCGCGCCGTCGCGGGCCTCTACCCGACGCCCGTCGCGCTCGCCTTGAAAAGCAAGCCGCTCGCCGATGCGGTGTTGAAGGTACTCGACGCCATGCAGCACGACGGCAGCTACAAGACGCTGTTCGATCGCTATGGCGTCGTGCCGCCGTCAGGCGCGCTGGCCGTGCAAGGCCCGGCGAGCTGAGCGCCCGAGCCGCGACGTCGAGCCTCGGCCCATGAAGATCTGGGATTGGGCGGGGTTCTTCGAGTACCTCGTGAGCCCCTACATCCTGGCCGGCGCCTGGGCGACGTTGTGGCTGACGGCCGTGTCCATGGTCTGCGGCCTCGCGCTCGGCTTCGTGCTGGCCCTGATGCGCCGCTCGCAACTCCGGCTGATCTCCACGCCGGCCGGGCTCTACATCTGGCTGTTCCGCGGCACGCCGCTGCTGGTGCAGTTGATCGTCATCTACACCGGGCTGCCGCAGCTCGGCATCAAGTTTGGCGTGGTGCAGTCGGCGCTGATCGGCCTGTCGCTGAACGAGGCCGCCTATCTGGCCGAGATCATCCGGGCCGGCATCGGCGCCGTGCCGCCCGGCCAGGTGCGAGCCGCCCGCGCGCTCGGCATGCGCGAACGGCAGATCATGCGCTACATCGTGCTGCCGCAGGCGCTGCGCATCGTCCTGCCGCCGCTCGGCAACTCCGTGAACGGGTTGCTGAAGACCACCTCCATCACCTCCGTGATCTCCATGGAAGAGCTGCTGCGCCGCACCCAGGTGCTGATCCAGGAGCAGTTCGAGGTGCTGGAACTGTTCAGCGTCGCGGCGCTCTACTACCTCGCCATGACCACGGCCTGGCAGCTCGTGCAGCGCCAGCTGGAACGCTACGCCGACCGTAGCGACGCTCCGCCCACCGCCGCGGGCGCCTGACCCTATCTGACCACGGGAGCGCAAAGGCGCTCGGGACCAACCATCATGCCCAAGACCTTTCGTGGCACCTATACGGTGATGATCACCCCCAATGATGCCGAGGGACGCCTCGACCTCGCGGCGCTCGCGGCCTTTGTCGAGTGGCAGATCCGCGAGGGCATCCATGGCCTGATCCCGCTTGGCTCGACGGGCGAGTTTCTGTCGTTGTCCGAGGACGAGCGCGTCGCCGTGGCCGAGACCGTGATCCGCACCGCGGCGGGCCGCGTGCCGGTGCTGGTCGGCACCGGGGCCGAGGACACCCGCGAGGCCGTACGGCTCAGCCGGCAGGCCGAGCGCCTCGGCGCCGACGGCGTCATGGTGATCCCGCCGTTCTATTCGACCCCCACCGACGATGAGGTCGTGCATCACTACGACGCTATCGCGGGCGCCATTGGCCTGCCCGTGATGGTGTACAACAATCCGGCAACCTCGAACGTCGACCTCAGGCCCGCGCTGGTGGCCCGCTTGGCGGCCATCGACAACTGCCGCTACATCAAGGAATCGACGCTGGAGGTGACCCGCATCCGCGACATCCTGCGCCTGTGCGGCGACCGCATGACGGTGTTCGGCGGCATTCTCGGTTTCGAATCCTTCGTCGAGGGCGCCGAGGGTTGGGTCGCGGTGGCCTCCAACGTGGCACCGGGGCCGTTGTCGCGGCTGTTCAGCCTCGTGGCCGACCACGACAGGGTGCGCGAGGCCCATGCGCTCTACATGGAATGGCTGCCCGTGATCGAGGCGGTGGGCGGCCACCGCTATGTCGCGGCCACCAAGGCATTGCTGACCCATATGGGCCTGCCCGTCGGCCCGCCACGGCCGCCGCGCCTCCCGCTTCCGGCGGCCGAGGACGAGGCCATGCAGGCGTTGGTGGCACGGCTCGGCCTCCGCTTCTCCCATGCTGGCTAGAGCCGGCGCTTCCTGGCGGCTGACGCTCGACGGCGTGCCCTTGTCTGCCGTGCCGGGCGAGAGCGTCGCGGCGGCACTTCTGGCCGCAGGCTTCATGGCCCAAGGTACTGCAAAAGACGGCAGCGCCCGTGGTGCGTTCTGTGGCATGGGCGTGTGCCACGACTGCCTTCTGACGATCGACGACCGCGCCGGACAGCGCGCCTGCCTGACCAAGGCGCACGACGGCATGCGATTGAGCCTGCAGCCGCAAAGACCTGACATCGGCGCCGAAACCTTGGCGTTCCTGGCCGAGGCACCTCAGTCTATTCCCGATATTGCCGTCGATGTTCTGGTGGTCGGCGCTGGCCCGGCCGGCCTCGCGGCGGCCCAGGAGGCCGGTGCCGCCGGGGCCACGGTGCTGCTCATCGACGAACGCCCGGTGGCCGGAGGCCAATACTATAAGCAGCCCGCGACCGGCACCGCCGCGGCCGACCGGCAGGCGCGCGAGGGGGCTGCCCTGATCGCTTGCGCGCGGGCAGGCGGCGTCGACCTCCTGTCGAACGGCTTCGTATGGGGCGCCGAGCGTGAGGCCGCCGGCGACCTCGTGGTGGGCTGCCTCGTCGATGGCGGCGCGCGGCGCATCCGCCCGCGCCGGCTGATCGTCGCCACCGGCGCCTACGAGCCCGCGCCCTTGTTCCCCGGCTGGACGCTGCCAGGCGTGATAACGGCGGGCGCGCTGCAGACCCTGTTGCGCAGCGACGGCGTCGTCCCCGGCGCCCGCATCGCGGTCGCTGGCAATGGGCCGCTGAACCTGCAGGTGGCGGTCGAACTGTTGCGCCACGGCGTTACGCCGGTTGCGGTGATCGAGGCCGCGCCGCCGCCCTGGACGCGACCCCGCGAAGCGGCGGCGCTTTTCAGCGCCGGCCCGCAGCTCGCGGCGGCCGGGTTGCGCCACCTCCAGGCGCTGCGCCGAGCAGGCGTCCCGGTGCTGTGGAACAGCCGCGTCGTCACGGCCGCGGGGGACGGCCGTGTGTCTCGCATCGTCGTGAGCGCGGCAGACGACGCGGGTGCGCGAGACCTCGATGTCGACCTCGTGGCCATCGGCGAAGGATTCCGCCCGGCCCATGAGCTGCCGCGCCTTCTCGGCTGTCGCTACAGGGCCGATGGCGGTGGCGGGCTGGCGCTCGACCACGATCCCTACGGCGCCACCTCGCAACCCGACATCCTGGTAGCCGGCGAAGCCGGTCGCTTCGGCGGTGCCGTCATGGCGCGCCAGCAGGGCACGCTCGCGGGCCGCGCCGCCGCGCGGCAGCTCGGGTTTCCAGTGCCCGCTGACGACCGGCCGGCCCTTAAACGCCTCGCCCGCGCGAAAACTTTTCAGCGTCACCTTTGGGCCCTGTTCGCCGCCGAGCCGCCAGGCCTGTCCCGTGCCACCGCCAATACGATCCTGTGTCGCTGCGAGGCCCTGAGCCGCGACGCCCTGGAACTGGCGATCGCACAGCATGGGGTGAGCGACGTCGCCACCCTGAAGCGCCTCACCCGCGCCGGCATGGGCCGCTGCCAGGCCCGCTATTGCGGCGAAGCGCTGCAGCGCCTCGTGCGAACCGCACCGGACGAGCGCGCGGGTTTCGCGCCGCAGATGCCGCTACGCCCGGTGCCGCTCGCCGCCCTGGCGCTGGAGAAGCCCGAATGGGGCGGCCATAAGCGCAGCCTCCTGGCCGACTGGACGCCTCCGTCAACACCGCTCGAACCGCATGGCGACCTCAGGGCCGATGTGGTTGTGATCGGCGCCGGCATCGCCGGGTTGTCGACGGCCTTGTTCCTGGCCCGGGCCGGTGCCGACGTGCTGGTGCTCGATCGCGCCGAGCCGAACAGCCTCGCCTCGGGCGGCAACGCCGGCAGCCTTCATGGCCAGCTCCTGTCCTTCGACCATGGCGCCCGCGCCGAGGCCGGCGGCGGCCCCGCGGCCCGCACCCTGCCGCTACAGAACGACTCCATCGCGCTCTGGGGAGCGCTCGAGCGCGAGCTCGGGGCAGACTTCGAGATCAAGCGCACCGGCGGCCTGATGGTGGCCGAAACCGAGCGCGACCTCGCCTTCCTGGACGCGAAAACCCGCGTGGAACGCGCCCAGGGCGTCCGCTGCGACGTCATCACGGCCGCCGACCTGCGCCGGCTCGAGCCTGCCCTCGCAGGCGATTTCATCGGCGCCGCCTATTGTCCGGACGAGGGCAAGATCAACCCTCTCGTTGCCACCCAGGGGATCCTCACGGCGGCGCTGCGGGCCGGGGTAAGGATCGAACGGCGCGCCGCTGTCACCGGCATCACCCAACTCCCGGATGGCTTCGAGATCGCGACATCGCGCGGCAGCGTTTTGGGGCGCCGCATCGTCAACGCGGCCGGCGCCTTCGCGTCGACGGTGGGCCGCTTGCTCGGCCTCGACGTGCCGGTGCATGGCGCACCGCTGCAGATGGTCGTGACGGAGCCGGCCGCGCCGGCGCTGACCTGCCTCGTCGCCCATGCGGACCGGCACCTGACCCTGAAGCAGGCCGGCAACGGCTCGTTCCTGATCGGCGGTGGCTGGACAGCCGGACTCGACCCGGTGCATCGCCACCCCCGGCCCTTGATGGCGAGCCTCGAGGGCAATCTCTGGGTGGCGCAGCGCGTGCTGCCCGGCCTTGGCAAGCTGCACGTCGTCCGGTCCTGGGCCGCCATGAATATCAACATCGATGGCGCACCGATCCTCGGCGAGGACCCGCGCCAGCCCGGCCTCTTCCATGCCGTGACGTCGAACGGCTACACGCTCGGGCCGCTCGTCGGCCGCATCACCGCCGACCTCGTGACCCGCGGCGTGACCGATCGCGACGTGTCGGGCTTTTCCATTGCGCGCTTCGACAACAGGGCCGCCGCATGATCCAGATCCGCAACCTGACGAAGCGCTACGGCGCCACGCCAGTGCTGAAGGACTGTTCCACCCATGTGGCCAAGGGTGAGGTCGTGGTGGTGTGCGGCCCTTCGGGCTCGGGCAAGTCGACGCTGATCAAATGCGTCAACGCGCTGGAGCCCTTCGACGCTGGCACGATCACGGTCGACGGCATCTCGGTCGGCGACCCCACGACGGACCTGCCGTCGTTGCGGGCCCGGGTCGGCATGGTGTTTCAGAATTTCGAACTGTTCCCGCATCTCTCCATCCTAGAAAACCTGACGCTGGCGCCCGAAAAGGTGCTGGGCCGCAGCCCGGACTTCGCCCGTCGCAAGGGCTTGGCGCTGCTCGACCGCGTCGGCCTTGTGGATCACGCGAAAAAATATTCGGGCCAGCTTTCTGGCGGTCAGCAGCAGCGCGTCGCCATCGCCCGGGCGCTCGCCATGGACCCGCTCGCCATGTTGTTCGACGAGCCGACCTCGGCGCTCGACCCCGAAATGATTTCGGAGGTGCTCGACGTGATGACGGCGCTCGCCCGCGACGGCATGACTATGATGTGCGTCACCCACGAGATGGGCTTCGCTCGACGAGTCGCCCACCGGGTCGTCTTTATCGACGGCGGCACGATCGCCGAGGACTGCCCGGCGGCCGCGTTCTTCGGCGACACGGCCTCGCCGCGCGCGAAGACCTTCCTGAGCCGGATCCTGCAGCACTGAAAGCAAGCCGGTAAAAAGGCTAGCGATACGCCTGCAAGCCCGCCCGTTAGCTTTGCAGGAAGGTCGATGAGTTCCTGAGTGACCGACTTGGGTGCCAAAGCGGTCTGGCTGCTTCTGGTTCGACGCTTGTCATTTGGGCGAGCGCTTGGATAGGGGTGTTCCGTCAAATCAGCACGTGTAGTCGCGGATGCTCGTAGCTGGTAACTCTGCCGCGACAGTCTCTTGGCCAGCCTGATTGGATTGGCTCGCAACGAGCACGGGCGGGATGGCTAGAAACAGGCAAGGGTCAAGGAAGACGAAAATCGCTGGCCTTCCGCCTCAGGAAGTGGCTGTGCAAGGCGACCACCCTTCCGGCCTTGCCCAGGATCCTCATGCGCTGACGGGCGCGAGAGACAATCTGCTTGAGGTCGCTATAGGCCGGGAGGTGCATGCGTTCCGATCTAAACTTGGCCTTACGGTGTCGGATCTCGCTGCTGCGGCTGGGCTGTCCAACGGGATGTTGTCGAAAATCGAGAACGGTATGACCTCGCCCTCATTGACGACGTTGCAGTCGCTGTCTGGCGCGCTCGGCGTCCCTGTGACGGCGTTGTTTCGCCGTTACGAGGAAAAACGCGACGCAGTCTTCGTGAAAGCTGGCCAGGGTTTAGCGATCGAGCGCCGGGGCACCCGCAATGGTCATCAATACCACCTCCTTGGCCATTCAGGAGACCGCTCGTCGCGCGTGGTGGTCGAGCCTTACATGATTACGTTGACGGCGGAGTCGGACGTTTTCCCCTTGTTCCAGCACGACGGGTTGGAGTTCCTGTACATGATCGAGGGTGAGGTAGCCTATCGGCACGCCAAGAAGCTATACGTCATGCAGCCCGGCGACAGCCTGTTCTTCGATGCAGACGCCCCACACGGGCCCGAAGAACTGCGCCGCCTGCCAATCCGTTTCCTATCGGTGATCTCCTATCCACGAGAAGAGAGATAGCGCCTCTGCCCACGGGCTGGCCCGCTTCGGATTTCGCCGATCGAACGCGTTCGACACGGCGTCGTTTAAACCGATGGCCGTCGCCGCCGCAGTCCATCGACACGCGCTTCAGCGTCGGTGCGCTCATAAGCGACAGACCGCGCGCACCCACCGGCTGCGGGCACCCGATGCGGCAAACGGCTGATGCTCGCCCTGTCGGCTCAAGATGACTGCCAGCGTCGCCATTCAAGCGCCCCGCACAATCACTTTTTCTCTCAAAGAATAAATGTTTCTTGTGATGGAAATTGCGCTGCGTTAGTTGTTGACGAACAAGCAGGGCGAACGGAGCGCGCGCATGTGCGGGATCGTCGGATTATTCCTGAAGGACGAGGCTCTGGGGCCGCAGCTGGGTATGCTGTTGTCCGGCATGCTGACCACCATGTGCGATCGGGGACCCGATAGCGCCGGCTTCGCCGTTTATGGAGCCCCGCTGGCTGGCACGGCCAAAATCACCGTTCAAGCGGTTGAACCGGATGCCGCTTTCAATGGACTCGACGCAGCTTTGGCACGAAGCATCGGCGCCGAAGTCGCGCTTCATCGCAAGAGCACCCACGCGGTTCTGAGCGTGCCGGCCGATCGGGTTAAAGCCGTGCGGGACGCGCTGCGGGCTAACCATCCAGCCGTGCGGGTCATGGGGACCGGCGATGCGATCGAGATCTACAAGGAGGTCGGTCATCCGACCGACGTTGCGCAGCGTTTCGGGCTCGCCGACATGCAAGGGACGCACGGCATCGGCCACACCCGCATGGCAACGGAGTCGGCCGTCACCACGCTTGGCGCGCATCCGTTCTCGACAGGGGCCGACCAATGCCTCGTCCACAACGGCTCGCTGTCGAACCACAACAACCTGCGCCGCGACATGAAGCGCGCCGGCATGACGTTCGAGACGGAGAATGACTCCGAGGTGGCGGCCGCCTACCTCACGGCCCAGATGGACAAGGGCCTGAGCCTTGGTAAGGCGCTGACCAGAAGCCTCGACGACCTCGATGGCTTCTACACGTTCGTGGTCGGCACCAAGACCGGGTTCGGCGTGCTGCGCGACCCGGTCGCCTGCAAGCCCGCCGTGCTGGCCGAGACCGACCGGTACGTGGCCTTCGGTTCGGAATATCGGGCACTCGTCGATCTGCCGGGCATCGAGGCGGCCCGCGTCTGGGAGCCCGAGCCCGCCACCGTCTACTTCTGGGAGCGCTGATGCCCGTCGTCGACCTCGCGCAGACCGGGCTTCGTGCCCTAAACGCCGCTTTGCACGGCCAGGGCCCCGGCACCAATGAAACGCTGTGGGAGGTGCTTAACCCCCGTGGCGGCCACGCGGTCGCGGTCGCGGTCAATGCCCCAATCATGGTCGAGATCAAAGGAAGCGTCGGCTATTATTGCGCGGGCATGAACCGCGAGGCCATCGTGACCGTGCATGGCTCCGCCGGCCCCGGCGTTGCCGAAAACATGATGTCGGGCGAGGTCCGGGTGAAGGGAGATGCCAGCCAATATGCCGGGGCAACCGGCAAGGGCGGTTTGCTGGTGATCGAGGGCAACGCCTCTTCGCGCTGCGGCATTTCCATGAAAGGCATCGACATCGTGGTGCGGGGCTCCATCGGTCATATGTCGGCCTTCATGGCCCAGGCCGGCCACCTCGTGGTCTGTGGCGATGCCGGCGATGCGCTCGGGGATTCGATTTACGAGGCGAAATTGTTCGTGCGCGGTTCCGTGAAGAGCCTCGGGGCTGATTGTATCGAGAAGCCTATGCGGAGCGAGCACCTCGCCGCCGTGCAGGCCTTGCTGGACCGCGCCGGCATCACGGACGCGAAAGCGGCAGAGTTCAAGCGCTACGGTTCGGCCCGCAACCTCTACAATTTCAGCGTCGATCACGCCGACGCCTACGGCTGAAAGGGGTCGGCGCAGGCCCCGGAAGCGCAAGCAGGCACTGACCCTCATCCGACCCCGCGTCACGGGGCCACCTTCTTCCGCAGATGCAGAAGAAGGGATTGCGGAAGCCCTCCATGTCCTACCAGAATCCGCCCACTGTTCCCCGCAAGTCCGCGACCTTCGACGACTACACGCTGTCGGAGATTCGTCGCGCCGCCACGACGGGCATCTACGACATCCGTGGCGGCGGCTCCAAGCGGCGGTTGCCGCATTTCGACGACCTGCTGTTCCTCGGGGCCTCGATCTCGCGCTACCCGCTCGAAGGCTATCGTGAGCGTTGCGGCACCGAGGTCGTCCTCGGCTCGCGCTTCGCCAAAAAGCCGCTGGAACTGAAGATCCCGATCACGGTGGCCGGCATGAGCTTCGGTTCTCTGTCGGCCAACGCCAAGGAGGCGCTCGGGCGCGGCGCCTCGGCGGCCGGCACCTCGACCACCACGGGCGACGGCGGCATGTCGACCGAGGAGCGCGATCAAAGCCGCACCCTCGTCTACCAGTACCTGCCCTCGCGCTACGGCATGAATCCCGAGGACCTGCTCAAGGCCGACGCCATCGAGATCGTGATCGGCCAGGGCGCCAAGCCCGGCGGCGGCGGCATGCTGCTCGGCCAGAAGATCACCGACCGCGTCGCCGCCATGCGCACCCTGCCCAAGGGCATCGACCAACGCTCGGCGTGCCGCCACCCCGACTGGACGGGGCCGGACGATTTGGAGATCAAGATCCTCGAGCTGCGCGAGATCACGGATTGGCGAACCCCGATCTTCGTGAAGGTCGGCGGGTCGCGGCCCTATTACGACGTGGCGCTCGCTGCCAAGGCCGGGGCCGACGTGGTGGTAGTCGACGGCATGCAGGGCGGCACGGCCGCCACTCAGGACGTCTTCATCGAGAACGTTGGCATGCCGACCCTCGCCTGCATCCGCCCCGCGGTCCAGGCTTTACAGGATCTCGGCCTGCACCGCACTGTCCAGCTCATCGTGTCGGGCGGCATCCGCAACGGCGCCGACGTCGCCAAGGCCCTGGCGCTCGGGGCCGACGCCGTGTCGATCGGCACGGCAGCCCTCGTGGCGTTAGGCGACAACGATCCTGCCTATGAGGCGGAGTACAACGCGCTCGGCACCACGGCCGGCGCCTATGACGACTGGCACGAGGGCCGGGATCCGGCCGGCATCACGACCCAGGACCCGGCGCTCATGGCCCGGCTCGATCCTGTGCTGGCCGGCCGTCGCCTCGCCAACTACCTGAAGGTGATGACGCTCGAGGCGCAAACCATCGCTCGAGCCTGTGGCAAGAACCACCTGCATAATCTAGAGCCCGAGGACCTTTGCGCCCTGACGCTTGAGGCCGCCGCCATGGCCCGCGTGCCGCTCGCGGGAACGGATTGGATCCCCGGACAAGGCGGCCTCTAGGCCGCCTTCTTTTTTGCTCGATCGAAGGAGCCCGCGCTTGACCCCCGATCTCGCCAGCCTCGCGACAGAGCGCGGCATCCGCTACTTCATGATCTCCTACACGGACCTGTTCGGCGCCCAGCGGGCCAAGTTGGTGCCCGCGGCCGCGATTGCCGACATGCAGCGGGACGGCGCGGGTTTCGCGGGCTTTGCCACCTGGCTCGACATGACGCCGGCCCATCCAGACCTTTTCGCGCTGCCGGATGCCTCGGCCGTGATCCAGCTTCCCTGGAAGCGCGAGGTCGCCTGGGTGCCGGCTGATTGCGTCATGGAGAACAAGCCGGTGCCGCAGGCGCCGCGCGTGGTGTTGAAGACGCTCGTGGCCGAGGCCGCCAAGGAAGGCCTTTACGTCAAGACCGGCGTTGAGGCCGAGTTCTTCCTGATCGATCCCGACGGCTTGGCCATCTCGGACAGCAAGGATAACGCTCAGAAACCCTGCTACGACCAGCAGGCGCTGATGCGCCGCTACGACGTGATCGCCGAGATCTGCGACTATATGGGCGAGCTCGGCTGGCAGCCCTACCAGAACGATCATGAGGATGCGAACGGCCAGTTCGAGATGAATTGGGCCTTCGACGACGCGCTGGTCACGGCAGACCGACACTCCTTCTTCAAGTTCATGGTGCGTTCGGTGGCCGAGAAGCATGGCCTCAGGGCAACCTTCATGCCGAAGCCCTTCCCGGGCCTTACCGGTTCGGGGTGCCACGCCCACATCTCGGTTTGGGATCGGGAAGGTGGGACCAATGCCTTCTACGCCGCTGAAGACGCCCTAGGCCTATCCCGCCAGGGCTACCACTTCCTTGGCGGTATCATGACCCACGCCGAGGCGCTCGCGGCCGTCACCAACCCGACGGTCAACAGTTACAAGCGCATCAATGCGCCCCGCACCGTTTCTGGCGCCACCTGGTCACCCAACACCGTGACATGGACGGGCAACAACCGGACCCACATGGTGCGGGTGCCCGGCAAGGGGCGTTTCGAGCTGCGCCTGCCCGATGGCGCCGCCAACCCCTACCTGCTGCAGGCCGTCATCATCGCGGCCGGGCTCGACGGCGTGCGGACCGAGGCCGATCCCGGGCGACGGTCGGATATCGACATGTACCAGATGGGCCATACGGTGACCGACGCGCCGCAGCTGCCGTTGAACCTGCTCGACGCGTTGCGGGCGTTCGACCGCGACGAGACGCTGAAAGCCATGATGGGGTCCGACTTCTCGGCCGCCTATCTCAAGATGAAGCACATCGAGTGGCAGAGCTACGCGTCGCATTTCACCCAGTGGGAGCGCGACACCACGCTCGACGTGTGACGCAGCCGAAACAAAGCCGAGCCAGGACGCAATGACCGCACGATACGACGTGGCCTTGGTGGGGCTCGGCGCCATGGGCAGCGCCACGCTCTATCAGCTTGCCAAACGGGGCGCCAAGGTGATCGGCCTCGATCGCTACGAGCCACCGCACGATCTCGGTTCGAGCCACGGCGAGTCCCGCATCACCCGCGTCGGCGTGGGCGAGGGACGGAGCTACGTGCCCTTCGCCCAGGCCTCCCAAAGGATCTGGCGCGAGCTCGAAGCTGTTTCAGGATCGACGCTGTTCCAGCAATGCGGCGCGCTCGTCATGGGCCCGGGGGATGGCGAGACGACCCACCACGGCATGCCGGACTTCACGGCGCGCTCGATCGCCTCGGCCGAGGCGGGGGGCGTGCCGCACGAGGTGATCGACGGCGCCGAAGTGACCCGACGATTTCCCATGTTCCTCGGCCTCTCGGGCAGCGAAAAGGCCTACTACGAACCGGGCGGCGGCTTCCTGATGCCGGAAGCCTGCATCGCGGCCCAACTTGGACAGGCCGGGGCGCTTGGTGCCACGATCCGAACCGGGGTTGTGGTAGACGAGGTGAAGCAGGACGGCTCGGTCGTTCGCCTCACAACCTCCGATGGTATCATCCTGGCAGACCGCGTCGTCGTCTCGGCCGGGGCTTGGTCGGTACCGCTCATTGGCCCACCGTTCGATCGGCTGCTGAGCGTGAGCCGCCAGTTGCTGCATTGGTTCGCGCTCGACGACACCAGTGCCTATCGCCGGTCCTCGCCCGTCTACATCTGGATGTATGGCAAGACCGACGCCGAATACTTTTACGGATTTCCTCCGCTTGCGGGTGATCCACGGGTGAAAGTCGCCAAGGAACAATACGAAACCAACACCACGGCCACGAGCGTCGACCGCCGTGTTGATCCATCCGAATCCGCGCGGATGTACCGTGCCAACATCGCGGGCCGGCTCGCCGGTGCCACTTCGCAGGTCGCGAAAGCAGCCGTCTGCCTTTATACAGTCACACCGGACAGAGGCTTCATCATCGATCGGCACCCGGAACAGGACCGGATTACCGTGGTGTCGGCCTGCTCGGGCCACGGCTTCAAGCATTCCGCCGGTCTCGGCGAGGCGCTCGCCGAGACGCTGAGCGAAGGCCGGAGCCGCATCGACCTGCGCCCCTTCGCGCTCGATCGCTTCGCTTGAGCTTTTAGGCAGAAGCTCGGTCGAGAACCACGACCTTGTTGAGGTGACGCGGCGCGCCCGTGTCGAGGCCGCGCGCCTCGGCGGCGCGCTCACCGAGCAGCTGTAGGATCGGCAACACCACGAGGCTACGCGCCTCGAGCGAACCGCCAATATCCAGGCTCACGTCACCCGGACCGCCGAGGCCGATCACACGCGCCCCCTTATCCTGCACTTCGGCCGCGATCCGAACCTCCTCGCCGTGGGTTTCCGCGCTGTACAGCAATACGGCTAGGCTGCGGTCGTCGATCAAGCTGATGGGGCCGTGCCTGTATTCCATCGGATGATAAGCCTGCACGTGGCTAAGGCTCATCTCCTGCAGCTTGATGCCACCTTCCGCCGCGATGCCGTAGAGCGCGCCCGCACCCAGCAACACCGGATGATCGCGGCCCTCGATCATTGCCGGCAGAACGGCCTCGAAGGCATCCAGCGCCGCCTCGGCCGCCACGACCTCCGGCTCGCCCACGGCGATGCCGGCCAGGCGCAATCCGACCAGCAGCATGAGGCTCGCCGAGGCCGTCATGACGATTCCCTCGTCGGGATGCGTCGCGGCGAAGATCACCGTATCGGCCGCCTTCGTGATGCTGCTGCCCTGCTCGCAGGTGACGGCCGTGGTGCCATAGCCGGCCGTCCGGCTGACTTCGAGAGCCTGAACGGTTTCGGTGGATTCGCCACTGCGCGAAAGGCCGATCACGTGCGTCTTGACGCCATCGGGATGGTAGGCGGCGCGACGGCGCGACCATTCCCCGCCAGGCACGGCCATCGCCCGAAGCCCGCGCAGGTTGAACGAGGCCGCGATGCTTTGCGCCAGATGGTAGGACGTGCCGCAGCCCACGATCACGAAGGTCGTGGCCCGGTCCTGGAAGGCCGGTGGGGTCGGGGCCTCACGCAAGAAGCGGAACTGCTCGCGGATGACGCGCTCGGTCGTGTTCATAGATTGAGTCCGTGGTGGAGCTACTTGCCCGATCCGGCCATTAAGCCCTGGACAAGGTAGCGGTTGAGAAAGAGCACCACCGCGATCGGCGGCAGAATGGCGAGCACGCCCGCGGCGTTCATCAGCCCATAGTCGACGTAGTTCTTGGTGACGAACTCGGGAATCAGCACCGTCAACGGCTTGGTGGCCAGCGTCGGCGAGAAGACGAGCGGGATCATGAACTGACCCCATGCACTCAGGAAGGTGAGGATGGCGCTGGCGATCAGGCCCGGCGCCGCGATGGGCAGCACGATGACCAACAGCGTGGTGGTACGGCCGGCGCCATCGAGCCGCGCCGCTTCCTCAAGCGACAGCGGCAGCGATTGATAAACGCTGCGCATCAGCCAGAGAGCCAACGGCAGGAACGCCGACACATAGATGAGCGTGACACCGAGGTAGGTATCGATAAGGTGGAGACTGACGAGCAGGCGGTAGAGCGGGATCATCACCGTATAGGCCGGCACCGCCAATGTGGCGACGATGAGTACGAACAGGAGATCGCGACCGGGAAAGCGCAACCGCACGAAAGCGTAGCTCCCGAAGGTCGCCAGTGTCACGGTTGCGACCGTGGCCAGCATGGATACCACAAGGCTATTCACCAGGGCGCGGCTGAACTGCGGCCACACGGATTGCACCTCCGTGCCGAGATAGCTGCTCGAGGCGCCGAGCAGCTTCGCATAATGTTCGAAGGTGATCCGCGGCGGCAGGAAATGCGGCGGCTGCGCCACGAGGTCGGTGGGGGCCGTCAGGCTTGTCATGACCGCCCAGTAGATGGGGCCGAGAGACCAAAGCAGCAGCCCCGCCGTGGCGGCCCATAGGCCAAAGCGACGCATCAATGCAGCGGCGCGCATCAGCCGTACCGCGTTTCGCGGTAGACCCGCAGCACGTAGACAAGAGATACGAGGCAAGACGCAAGCATGACCAGCACCGACAACGCCATGCCATAGGAGAAGTGCAGGTTCTGGAATGCCGACATATAGACCTGCGCCAGCACGGTGCGGGTATCCAGACTCGAGCCCGCCAGGATCCAGGCTTCGTCAAACAGGTTGAAGGCAAAAACCGTGGACTGGCTCATGGCGATCGCCAGCCCGCCAGCAATGAGTGGAAGCGTTACGTGAATGAAGGCCTGCACAGGGCCAGCCCCATCGAGCTTCGCGGCCTCGTAAAGCTCTCTCGGCACGCTCTGCAATGCTGCCAGCAGGATCACGGCCGTCAGCGGCATCATGCGCCACACATGGACGAGGGAGACCAAGCACAGCGCGGTCACGCGATCATTGAACCATACTTTCGGGGCGGAGATCAGGCCGAAGCGCAGGAGGGCGCCGTCAAGGAGCCCGTAGCTTGGGTTGTAGATCCACATCCAGACGATGGCGTTGACCACGGGCGGTAACGCCCAAGGCAGGATCACGGCCGCGAGCAGCCAGCGTCGGCCGATCGTGACCCGCTGTAGCAGCAACGCCGCGCCAAGTCCCCCAAGCGTTTCCAGCACCACCGCGATGACCACATAGGCGCCCGTATTCAACCAAGCCTGCCTGACCTGGGTATCCGACAGGAGGTCCACGTAGTGCTTCAGGCCGATGAAGGGCGTTCCGGGTCGCATCGGATCGACTCGGTGAAGACTGTCCCACAGGGTCAACCCGAGGGGCACGAAGACCAGGGCCGCCATCAGCAGCACGACCGGCGCCGCGAAGGCGAAGCCAAGCCATTGCTCATTGCGGGGTACGCGTTCCCGCAATCGCCCTGGCTGAGCTATGGCTCCGACGGGCAGGGTCGCCTGGCTCACGCGCGTGAGCATGGTCTACAAACCATCGTCACTTTTGCGCGTCCTCGGCACCTGCCGCGATCTGCTTGATCGCGGCATCAACGGTGAGTTGGCCTTTGGCGGCCTGGTTGAGGGCCGTCGCGACCGCACTCGAGAACTGGGGGTACCAGCCGGGCGTGCCCTGCTTGAACAAAGGCTCAACGGTGGCGGCCTGCTCGAGCAGGACTTTGCCGCTCGCGAGCTTGCCGTCCTGGTCGAGGGTCTGCAGCACGCTTGTGCGGGTCGGAAGGTTGCCGAGCGCCGTGTAGCTCTCGATCTGGCTTTCGGGGGCAACCATCCACTTGACGAAGACGGCAGCAGCCTCCTTGTGCTGCGAAGCAGCCGGAATGCCGGCGGCGCCCGGTAGGCCGAAGGTGCGCGTCTTGCCTGAAACGTTCGGCATCAACGCGCCCTGGGCGGCGGCCGCGACCTTGGATTTCGTGGGATCGGTGTAGACGGAAAGGTTGCCGGCCCAGCCCGCAACATCGAAGGTGATCTGTCCGTTCTTGAACAGCTCCTGGATCTCGACGTCCTTCAAACCCGTCGCGGCCGGATCGATGAGGCCGTCCTTGAGCGCCGCCATCTCCCAGGCGAGCGCCTTGTAGCCGGGCGAGTCGGGTGACGTGAAGAGCGGCTTGGAAGCGGCGTCGAAGAGTTCGCCGCCGAATGCCCTGGTCAGCAGGTACCACGCGGTTGCCGACCCCTCGGTGGCCGAGAACGGCAGGCCGATCGGATAGGCCACCACACCCTTCGCCTTGATGGCCTTGGCATCGGACATCAGTTCGTCGGGCGTCGTCGGCGCATGGTCGATGCCGGCCTTCTTGAGATGGTCCTCATTGAGGATCAGAAGGCGGTAGTCGTTGTTGTAAGGTAAGGCGATCAGCTTGCCGTCGAAGGTAAAGATCGAATCCGTGGGCAGGTCGGCCTTCACCGCGGCATCGACATCGCCGTCGAGCGGCACGTACCATTGTGCGGCGCCGAACTGGCCCACCCAGGACCAATCGACTTCCGTCACGTCGGCGGGCGCCGTCCCTGCCACCATCGACGTCACGATCTTGGTGCGAATGTCGTCCCATCCCAGGGTCTGCAGGTCGAGCTTGATGCCGGTCTGCGCAGTGAAGCGATCCGTCATGTCCTTCGGCAGCGTGGTCCATGGCGGAAACAGCACCGTGATGATCTGACCGGCATAGGGTTTGGCCTCATCGGCCCGCGTTGGTAGGACCCCCGCCATCAGAAACGCGGCAACCGACCCCAGAAGAACTTTCCGCATGTTCATCACACGTTTCTCCTCACGCTGCCCAAGCGCTGCGTTCGCCTTCGGAGAGCGCTCGATCGAGCCGCTCGATCCATGTATCTTCCGTTCTCCAGCCCGCTCGCTGCGCGGCCCGAAGCAGGGCCCCGCCAACAGGGGGCAGCCGCGGCGCGAGGGGCTCGGAACCGAGCTGCCCGGTGACGCGCCGCATGACCGTGCGGCTGTGGAACACGCCGCCTGCGTGCGACCAGGCCAGGGGTGGGCGGAGGTCGAGCTGCCGCGCGCAGGCTTCGGCATGCGCGGCCAGCGCATCGCCGGCCCGCCGTAGGATGGCAAGGGCTGAGGGCTCGCCGGCTTCGGCTTGGGCATCCAGGCTCGATGCCAAGGCCGCAATAGAGGCGCGGCGGGCCGGCAAGTCATAACACCAACCCAGGAGGTCGCCCGCATCGAGGCCAAGACCCGCCAGCACCGCATGTGCGAACGCCATGTTCGACGAGCGTCCGTCGAGCGCCCGGCTCACCTCGGCCAGGGCCTCGCGTCCGATCCAATAAGCGCTGCCCTCGTCGCCAAAGACATCGCCCCAGCCACCGCAGCGCATCGTGCGCGATCCGTTGCCTGACCAGGCCATGGATCCCGTGCCGGCCAGCAACAGCACGCCGGGCGCGCCCGCGAGCGCCCCATCGAAGGCGGCCTCGACGTCGTTGACCACCTCGTGTCGGCAGGCGATCAGCTCGGACGCGACCGCGCGCTGCCGCTCGGACAGATCGGCAACCTCGCCATGACATGGCAGGGCGAGAACGGCCTCCGCAAGCCGCGCGTACCAGGGTGACAGGCCTGCGAGCATCGCCCGCAGGCGGTCGGCCCAATCAGGGTGGGTAAAGGGATCGAGTGACGGATGGCGACGGAGATAGAGGATCGCTCCGTCGCGGTCGGCCACGGCTATCAGCGTCTTGGTGCCTCCGCCGTCCAGTCCCAGGATGAGGTCTGGATCAGGCGCCATTGGCTCAGGCCACCCTGCCCGAGGCCAGCCGCAGGCCCGAGCGGCCCGCTGGCGTCACCAAGCTGAGGGCCGCCCCCGTCTGGCGAACGGCCGCGCAGGCCGCGGCCGGGAGAGCATCGTCGGTTATGACCTGCAGCGAAGCATTCACGGCGGTGACCACATAGGTGGCGCGACGCCCGAACTTTGTCGCATCCGCCAGCATCACGGTTTCGGCGGAGCGCTGGCGCATCAGGGCATTGAGGCTCGCCTCCGCGGGATCCACGCTGTAGATCAGGCCATCGTCCCCGACCGCGCCTGCGCCCAGGAACAACTGGTCGAACCATAGACCGTGAAGCGCCGCTTCCGCGGCTGGCCCGACCAGCGAGGCATTCTCCACCCGCAACTGCCCGCCGATGAGGCTGGTCTTGATCTTCGCAACCGGCATCAGCTCCTGAGCGACGACAAGGCCGTTGGTGAAGACCGTCAATGGCAGGGGCGCGATGCGGAGCAGGCGCACCAGTTGCAGCACCGTGGTGCCCGCATCGAGGAAAACAGCGCTGTGCGGCTCGAGGAGGTCGTAGGCGGCCTGAGCGATAGCCCGCTTGGCCTCGAGGTTTTGTTTCTCACGCACCGCGAAGGCTGCCTCCGTCTCGGCCCCGTTGGCGATGCGGGCACTCCCGTGCGAGCGGCTGACTATGCCCTGTTGCTCAAGCAGCTGCAGATCGCGCCGGACCGTCGCAAGCGAGGTCCCTACGGCCTCGGCAAGCGCCGGGATCGAGCAGGCGCCCTGGGTATAAAGGTGATGCCGTATGGCTTCGAGGCGGTCGGTCTGCATAGGCTTCGTCCCACTTGATGCGAGGCTACGACCCAACCACGTCACGTTCAATCAGAAACCAATGACGATTGTGATCTAAATTGCTGCTTTATCAAGCGCAGTCTGCTTCCCTTTTCGCTATTGCGGCTCCACGATGCGACATGAGGCAGCTCGGTGCCTCACGCAACCGGCGGCAGGTGTCATTCCACGGGTCAAACGTGGCGCATCCCTGGGATCGAGTCGATCATGCGTGGCCGATCCAGGACGGCGCCGGCACGACAGAGCTCACCATCGATGATCACGCCGTCTATCTGCCAGGCGCCAGAAAATCCGACTTGAGGCAAAACCGACCGGACGTGCAGCGGTAGATGGTCATCGGCCGGGCGGTATCCTGGGACGCTCGCCTCATGTCGACGAGGGAGCTTACGGCTACCTTGAGACACCGGAACGGTACGATGTTCCCACGTCGGTCCGTAAGCTCAAGGCTCCAGGACGCTCGGTCGGTTCCGTCAGCCACGGCCTCCCAGTGTCGTCACTAGCGGGGTCCGCATCGTCGTCCCGTGTTGCGGCAGCCGGGCGAGCGCCGAGCTGGCGACAACCCTCGTCGTCCAGTCGTCTGGTCGGCGGTTAGACTCGGGCGAGGGCCATCCGACAGCTGGCTTCAAGGTCCACCGCCGCAGATCAGCCGCGTGGCGTGGCGTGGCAGGCGCGATCATAGCGATCCAGTACCTGCTGCACCGCGGCGATGGCCAGGTCGCGGGGCCGTGGCGCGAGCGAGCCATCAGCTACGGCGCCATAAAGCTTGCCGAGGTGCTGGCTGACGAGCGGGCCGGGGATCGGGCGGTCGCCGAGACGTGCGAACAATCGCTCGACCCCATGCTGCGCCTCACGGTGAGGCCAATAATAGCGGATGCGATCGCTGAAGCTGTAGTGACGCTGCAGCCGAAGCGCGTCGGCATCGCCAGCGTAATAGTTCCTCCAATACTCCGGCTCTCGCACCATCAGGGCTTCCATCAGAGCCGGCAGGCCCTCCGTCCTGTCGGGGTCGGCGCCGTCCTGCGTGGGCAAAATTCCTGCGATGGCGTCGAGCCCGTACAGCGCCTCCCGGAGCGCGAAGGTGAGCCAGGGTCCGACCTTGAGGATTGCGAAGCCGTCGCGCACCAGAGCCGCGAGCGCGCCCTCCGACTGGTAATCCGTCGAATGCGCCTCGAACACGAGGCCGGGCATGTGGTCGAGAGCCGCCGCCAGCGCTTCAGCCTTAACGGGTTGGTATCCAATGACGTCCGTGCTGCCGAATTCGACGCCCGGCTGCACCACGACGCCGATCACGCGCGCGAAGGCATCGTCCCGCCCCCTCGCGCGAAAGGCTTGCCGATGCACCTCCAACGTGCGGAACGCCGCCTCGGGACGCGTCACCGCGAGCGTGTCGAGCGCATGCTGAGCGCCACCCGGCACTGGCACCTCAGTGCCGATGACGTAGACGGGGCTAAGCCCGACGCCTACCTCGGCCTCGGCAGCGCTCGCGAGGGCCGCGGCGCGCTCGGCCGTGACCGCGTCGGCGAGTGCCGCGGGCTCCCCGGCGCAACCCATACTTGTGTCCAGGTGCAGCTTGCTGAAGCCTGCCTGCGCATATGCGCCGATCATGGTAAGGGCGCGGCCCATGGCGTCGCCCGGCGAAAGGTGCTTCCAGGGATTGGGGCCGAGGTGGTCACCCCCGAGGATGATGCGGGCAGGATCGAAACCGACCTTGGCCGCGATGGCTTCGACAAAACCGCGGAACGCCGCTGGCGTCATGCCGGTGTATCCGCCCTCCTGGTTCACCTGGTTGCAGGTCGCCTCGATCAGCACCCGACGCCCGGTTCTCAGCCCATGGGCCAGGGTCGCCTCAATGACGATCGGATGGGCGGTGCAGACGGAGGTGATCCCCGCGGCATCGTCGGTCAGGCGTTGGCTCAGCAGCGGCGGCAGGGGGCGGATCAAGGGGCGGCTCGCTTGTTTCGATCGGCTAGGAAGTCTTTGATCTCCGCCTCGGTGCTTGCGCCCTCCATGGGGCCTAGCTTGGTCACCGCGAGGGCGCCGCTGGCGGCCGCGTAGGCCAAGCAGGTGCCGGGCGGCATGCCTCGCAGCCAGCAACTGACGAAGGTGGCTCCGAAACTGTCACCGGCGCCCGTTGGATCGACCTCGTCAACTGCGAAGCCGGGCTGCGTGAGCCGGGTCGTTGCGTCGTAATAGCTGGCGCCCATGACCCCCTTTTTATGGACCACCGCGGACACGCCGTGTGCGAGGATCTCGGCGATGGCCGCATCCTCGTCCTCAGTATCCGTGAAGAGGGTGAGTTCGGTTCCACTCGGCAGAAACAGGTCGCAACGCCGGAAAAGCGCCTCGCAGGCCGCCCGCAGCCCTGAAAGGTTGAGCATCTCCAGCCGGAGGTTCGGGTCGAACGAGATTGTGCCGCCCCGACCCTTGATGAGGCTTGCAGCCTCAAGGACGACCTCGACGATTGCCGGCGCGAACAGGGCGGTTCCCATCACGTGCAGGTGGTGGCTTTGTTCAAGCACGGCGCGCGCCGCACTGTCGAAAACGATTCGTCCTGAAGCGCTATGCGTGATGTTGAACACAAAAGCGCGGGAACCGTCGGCGCGGTAACGCACAAAGGCGCTACCCGTGGCAGCCTCGGGATCGATCCGGATGCCGCTGATATCGACACCGTCCCGGCTGAGACGGTCGAGGTTGACGCGACCGAAGTCGTCATCCCCGACGCATCCAATCATCGCCGCAGGCTGACCGAAGCGGGCGGCCTGGTCGGCGAAGATGGCAGGCGCGCCCGACGGAAACGGACCCGTGAGGGCAAGGGGCTCGCGAAACCCTTCGCCTGGCTCGGCTGCCATGATCTCAACCAGGATCTCCCCGATGGCGACGATGCGCTTCATGAGCCCTGCTTACCATATCAACGGTTATCCCGGTTGTACCATGAATGCTCTCGGCAGCACTCTGATCGTTCAGGGATAAATTTATGGCTTCGCCTGGCCAGAAGAGGAATGGCCGTTTCCGGCGGGAGGATGGACATAAGCATTCGTCCGGGACATCAATGTTGCTGCGCTGCGATCGCAACACCGACGCGATCCAACCTTACCTTGTCGGGTTATGGACGATAGGTTCGTCCACAAAGAACGAGAGAACAAGACAGGCCAACGGAACCATGGACGCTTACTTGGTCAAGACGGAGCCTTATTACCGCCCGACGGCGAATGAGATCGCCCTCTTCGAGGCGGCCTATCGCGACCGCCTCCCCGTCATGTTGAAGGGCCCCACCGGCTGCGGCAAGACGCGTTTCATCGAGCACATGGCCTGGAAGCTCAGGCGCCCTCTTGTGACGGTCGCGGCGCATGAGGACATGACGGCGGCCGATCTCGCGGGCCGCTTCCTGCTCGCGCCGGAAGGAACCGTCTGGCACGACGGCCCGCTCACGCTGGCGGTGCGCCGCGGTGCCATCTGCTACCTCGACGAGATCGTCGAGGCCCGGCAGGACACGACCGTGGTGATCCATCCGCTGACCGATGCCCGCCGGGTGCTGCCCCTCGACAAGCGCAACGAACTCGTCGAGGCCCACCCCGATTTCCAACTCACCATCTCGTACAACCCCGGCTATCAGAGTGCCGTCAAGGACCTCAAGGAATCGACCAAGCAGCGCTTCGTCGCCATCGAGTTCCATTACCCCGAGCCGGAGATCGAGGCCGAGATCGTGGCCCGCGAGGCCCGCGCCGACTCTAGGTTGGCCTCGCTTCTGGTCGACATCGGGGCGCGGTCGCGCAACCTGCGCGGCCACGGGCTCGACGAAGGGGCATCGACCCGGATGCTGATTCATACGGCACGGCTCGTCGGAAATGGCATTCCCCTCGAGGCGGCCGTGCAGTCCGGCATCGTGCTGCCCATCACGGATGACCGGGACGTCCGCGAAGCGTTGACGTCGGCCATCGCGGCCTGCCTCGGATGAGCTTGGCGTCGACACGGTCGCCGGAGCCACGACGCGGTGCCGACGGGCAATTGCGAGCCATGGTGCGTCAGCGTCCCGTCCTCTCGGGCGGGCTTCGGGCGGTGCTCGATCGGCATGCCCAGGCATCCCAGTTCGAACACGAGGCCTGGGCCGAGGCGATGCTCCGCCTGGCCAATGTCAACGCCGGCCCCGGCGCGCTTCTGGCGGCCTTTCGCGTCTGCGCCCTCATCCCGGCCCGGCCCGGTGCCCTGGCGCGCAGCGCCGCCGCGCTTGCTGCCGCAACCGACGTCTGCCGAGCCGCCGGAGCCCACGCGGTTCGGGCAGTGCTCGACGCCCGGGCCGATCTGGCCCAGCGTTTCACCGCTCTGCCAGACGGCGATGAGGCCGCATGGTGGCGCGGCATGGTACGGATCGCGCGTGAGGCGCCGACCTGCATCGATGCCGCGGCAGGCACGAGCGGCCGCATCGTCGCCACCTGTGGGACCGGCAACTTCGAGGCTTTCGTGGCGGCGGGTCTCAGGGCCGTCGCCGATCCCGCAAGACGGCTCGCGTTCTTCGCGCTTGAAGACCCGGAAGCACGGAGGGTGCTCGATCGGCTGTCGGGCCAGATCACCTTTTCGACGATGCAGCGACGGCTGAGCGCTTACGCTGCGGCCCTCTGGGGCCAGGCGCCGCCCATGCGCGAAGCGGCTGTCGTCGGCGAGGGCTCGCCCGAGCGACGCACCACGATCTCCTCGGGCATCGTTCGCGTCCCGGATGTGTTCCGGACGGTGCCGCCGGGCCGGGTGCCGGCGCTCTACCGGGCCACGGTTGCCCATGCCACGGCGCATCTGGCGCTCGGCGAGCCTCGCTTCGACCCTGCGAAGCTGAAGCCTGTGCAGATCGTGCTGGTCGGCCTGATCGAGGACGCGCGGATCGAGGCACTGGCGATGCGCCGCTTCCCCGGCCTCTTCCATCTTTGGGCGCCCTTCCACACGGCAGAACCTTCGACGCTGAAAACGGTGCCGATCCTGCTCGAACGATTGGCACGCGCCCTCTTCGATCCAGCCTACGAGGATCACGACGGTCTCGTGAGCAAGGGCCGCACGCTGTTCAGGGCAGAGGCTGACCTGAGCGATCCAGGCCTGTCGCGGCGCATCGGAAGCCTTCTCGGCAACGACATCGGCCAGATGCGTATCCAATTCAACGCCAAGCTGCATGTCGTCGATCCCGTGTATCGCGACGACAATCTGGGGCTCTGGACCTTGCCGCCGCCCCCACCCGACGCAGCCGTGGAGCAGCTCGACCTCGCGGTCGAGTCGGCCCGCATCGAACGGGAGACGACGCCCGATGGCGAGACACCCGACCGCAACGATCCGGAGCCGGAGCTGGACGACAGCCTCGGTCTCGCACGCGCGGTCAAGCCCGACGACCGCGGTGTCGTCGTGGCTCATTATTCCGAGTGGGATGCAGGCGCCGGACTGGAGCGCCCGGACTGGACCACGATCCGGGAGGTCGAACCCACGCCAGCGTCCACCCACGCGCTCGACGCGGCGCTGGCCCGCGACCCGGGCCTCCGCATGCGGGTTGAGCGCCTTGTGCGTGCCGCGCGGGTCGGGCGACCGACGCGCTTGCGTCGGCAGCCCGACGGACTCGATCTCGACCTCGATGCGGCGATCGATGCCGCTAAGGCGCTCCGCACCGGCGAAATCCCGGACGAGCGCATCCATGAACGCAAGGTGATGCGGACCCGCGACCTCGCCGTGCTGGTTCTGATCGACGTCTCGGAGTCGACCCGCGACCTTGTCCCGGCCGCCGGTGTGTCGATCATCGACATCGAAAAATGCGCCGTGGCAGTGCTAGCGGAGGCCATGGACGCGCTGGGCGACATGTGTGCGCTGCGGGCCTTCTCGTCCGACGGACGCGAGGACGTGCGCGTCACACGCGTCAAGGACTTCGACCAGCGGTTCGACCAAGTTGCCCGCGCGCGCCTGAGCGGCCTTCAGCCACAACTCTCGACCCGCATCGGCGCGGCCCTGCGCCATGCCGGAGCCGAACTCGACCCCCGCGCCGCGACCCGCCGCATCGTCATCGCCCTGACGGACGGGGCACCCTCCGACATCGATGTCCCGAACCCGACCGACCTCGTCGACGACGCCCGGCGCGCGGTTCTCTCGCTCCGAAGCCGCGGCATTGATGTCTTCGGCATCACGCTCGACCCTTCGGACCAGGGCTCGGGCGCGGACGTGTTCGGCCGAACCAATCACATGCCGGTGCGCCGGATCGAGGACCTGCCGAGCCGGCTGTCGGAGCTGTATTTTCGGGTGGCCCGGCGGTAGGTGCGGGCCGCCGAACATTTTGAGGCTGGTCAGAGACCTCCCACGACCCTCATGCTGAGGAGGCCCGAAATACCGTCTCGAAGCACGCACGATGGCTGTGCGCCCTTAAACAGGCCGCCTTTGGCGGCTGCTCAGGATGAGGTCGGGGCTTGTTTAAACGGTCTTGAACCAGTTCCTGCTACTTTCGCCGTCGTGCTGGGGCGCACCCGACCAGGAGCGTGAAACCGGCCGTGAACACGAGATCGACGCCACGGCTCAATCGACCGCCGTCGCGCGCCAGAAGGCGTACACCCCATCCGGCCCCGCCGGGCAGCCGCGACGCCCCGGCCAGCACATCGATCGCATCGAGGGCGGCTTCGAGACCTCCCGCATCGAGGGCCTGGGCGGCGTCGCCGAGAATGAACACCATCCCCATCGCGCCGTAGGAACCGAGCGGGGAGCTGGGCGCCGCAAAGGCGGGGCCGTCGATGTGGCTTTGCTCATCGACCAGCACACCGCCGCCCGCCGCGTCGATGCGGGTTGCGGTGGAGAGATGCGCAAACGGGGCCCCACGGGCGGCGGGATCGTGCGGCGAAAACCCTTCCGCCAAGATCGCCGTGGCGCCCGGCGCCAGCGTGACATTGGTGGAGACCGACAGGTCCGTACCGGGGAACAGGATATAGGGGTCGGTGGTCAGCGCCAGCCACGCGCCCGCAGCCACGTCGATGTGGGTCTCGACCCGGATGTCGCGCCCCGTGTGGACCACGGTCGCGGCCTGGCTCGTGACATGGGCGCGGGCCTCGGGGCCGGCCGCGATGGCGAGCGTCAGGCGATCGCCGCCATAGAGCCCCCCCGAGGCGGATTGCAGATACAGCGTCGCGAGATCCGGCTGGCCCAGGTCCAGGTGGTGCGGACGGGTGATGTGGAATGGGTAGGGGATCGCCTGCCGGGCCAGGAACGTTCGGCCGCCACCGCGCGCGAAGCGGAGCGTGGCGTCGACCGCACGGGTTCCCGGTTTCGCCGATGGCAGAAGCGCTGCGGCAGCACGCTCGTTCATTCCTTGAACACCACGGCCCCGCAGATGGCATCGGCCACCGCCTCCACGGCATCGCCGGTGCGCAGGTTAGTGGCGATGACGGGGCGGCCGGCCCGCACGGTTCCGGCCTCGGCCAGCATGCGGGGCAGGTCGACGCCGACATGGGGGGCGAGGTCGGTCTTATTCACCACGAGCAGGTCGCAGCGGATGATCCCCGGCCCCTTCTTGCGCGGAATGTCGTCGCCGCCCGCGACGTCGATCACGAAGATCCACCAGTCGACGAGATCGAGCGAGAACGTGGAGGCGAGATTGTCGCCACCCGACTCGAACAGGATGAGTTCGAGGCCGGGAAAGCGTGCTTCGAGCGCGTCGCCCGCCGCGATGTTGAGGGTCGGGTCCTCGCGGATCACCGTATGGGGGCACGCCCCGGCCTCGACGGCCGCGACACGCGCCGGGTCGATGAGACCGGAGCGGCGCACCCTCTCGGCGTCTTCGTGGGTGACGAGATCGTTGGTGACGATCGCGAGATCGATGCCGCGCTCCTGCAGCACGGGGATCAGGCGCTCGATCAACGCCGTCTTCCCGGAGCCGACCGGCCCACCGATGCCGACGCGGGCCGCCGTTTGACGCTTGTGAGATGGGGTTGGCATCGCACTCATCGCAGCATGTACCGCTGCGCCAGGGGAAGGCGCTCAGCCGGTTCGCAGGTCGCGAGGATGCCGTCGACGAAGACCTCGAACGTCTGCGGATCGACCCGGATGTCCGGGCAGGCGTCGTTCCACAACATGTCGGATTTTTGAAGCCGCCGCGTGCCGTGGGCAGGCAGCAGTGTTTTGGACAAGCCGAGCGATCCACCGAGATCGGCCGCGATCGCCAGCGGGTGGACGAAACAGGCGGAGAGCGCGGAAGCGGCGCGGCCGAAGGCGCCCCATTGCGGACGCATGCGGATCGGCTCGCACGTCATCAGCGAGGCTGCCGAGTCGCCCATGGCGCCCCAGGCGATAAAGCCGCCCTTCACTACGAGCTCCGGTTTGATGCCGAAGAAGGCCGGGCGCCAGATCACGATGTCGGCCATCTTTCCGTCTTCGAGCGAGCCGATGTGGTCGGCTATGCCAAAGCTCTTCGCCGCATTGATCGTGTATTTGGCGATGAAGCGGCGGATGCGGGCGTTGTCGCCGCGCCGGGGCTGCTCCTCGGGCAGTGGTCCGCGCTGGTCCTTCATCTTGGAGGCGAGCTGCCACGTCCGGCAGATCACCTCATGAATGCGGCCCATGCCCTGGCTGTCGGAGCCGAGCATCGAGATAGCGCCGATGTCGTGCAGCACGTCTTCGGCCGCGATGGTCTGGGCGCGGATGCGGCTTTCGGCGAAGGCCACGTCCTCGGGAATCGCCGGATTGAGGTGATGGCACACCATCGTCATGTCGAGGTGTTCGTCGAAGGTGTTCACCGTATAGGGATTGGTGGGGTTGGTCGACGACGGCAGGCAATGCGGCAGTCCCGCGACCCGGATGATGTCGGGCGCATGGCCACCGCCCGCACCCTCGGTGTGGTACATGTGGATGGTGCGACCGCCGATGGCAGCGAGCGTATCCTCGACGAAACCCGATTCGTTCAGCGTGTCGGTGTGGATCTGCACCTGGAAGTCGAGTTCGTCCGCCACCTTGAGGCAGCTATCGATCGTGGCCGGCATCGAGCCCCAGTCCTCGTGGATCTTCAGGCCGAGGCAGCCAGTCTCCATCTGCTCGACTAGCGAGGCAGGCTTGTGGGAGTTGCCGCGGCCCAGGAAGCCGAAGTTGATCGGCCAGGCTTCGGACGCTTGCAGCATCTTGCCGGTGTTGAAGGGGCCGCCCGAGTCGATGCCGACCGTGATGGGCCCGAGCGAGCCGCCGAGCATCGTGGTGATGCCGGACGAGATGGCGTGTTCGCAGAGGCCGGCCGAGTCGAAATGCACATGCACGTCGATGGCACCTGCGGTGGCGATCAGCCCCTCGCAATCCCGCACCGTAGTGGCCTGGGACACGATGAGGCGGGGGTCGACGCCGTCCATTACGGCGGGGTTGCCGGCCTTGCCGAGCCCCACGATCACCCCGTCCTTGATGCCGAGGTCGCCTTTGACGACACCAAGCACCGCGTCGATCACCACGACGTTGCAGAGCAGCATATCGAGCGCGCCCTGGGCGCTGGTGATTCCGGCGGCAAGACCCGCGCCATCGCGCAGGGTCTTGCCGCCGCCGTGCAGGCATTCGTCGCCGTAGACGGTATGGTCCTTTTCGACAACGGCGATCAGCGAGGTGTCGCCGAGGCGCAGGCCGTCGCCGACTGTGGGACCGTAAAGCTGCGCGTAATCTCTGCGGGACAAGCGGGCCATGGATCAGGCTCCCTTGAAGCCGGCCGCGCGGGCGCGGGCGAGCGCCGTGTCGCGGGCCTGGTCGGTGTCGGTCGGCCCGTCGCTGAGGCCGTGGAAGCCGGTGACCTCGCGGCGCCCCCCATAGATGCAGAGCGTCACATCCTTTGTCTGCCCCGGCTCGAAGCGCACCGCCGTGCCGGCCGGAATGTCGAGCCGCATGCCGAAGGCCTCGGCCCGATCGAAGTCAAGCGCCTTGTTGGTCTCGAAGAAATGGTAATGTGAGCCGATCTGCACCGGACGGTCGCCGGTGTTCACGACCGAGATCGTCACGCTGCGTCGAGCGGCGTTGAGGATGATGTCGTCGCCTTCGGCGGGCAGCAGTTCGCCCGGTTCCAGCGTGTCGGCCGCGCCGCCCTCCACGGGGCGGATCGGCTCGTGGATCGTCACGAGCTTGGTGCCGTCGGGGAACACGCCCTCGACCTGGAGGATCGGCACCATGGCGGCGACGCCCGGCATGACGTCCTCCTGGCTCAGGATGGTCGATCCGAAGCTCATCATCTGCGCCACGGATTTTCCATCCCGCGCACCTTCGAGGATCTCGTCGGTGATCAGCGCCACGGCCTCGGGATGGTTGAGCTTCAGGCCCCTGCCCCGCCGCTTGCGCGCGAGTTCGGCGGCCGTGAAGATGGTGAGCCGTTCGAGCTCGGTCGGCGTCAGCAGCATGAAGGCTCCTCCAAGCGGGTCAACGTCAGGCCCCGGCCATCCTCATCCTGAGCCGGCCGCGTTGCGGCCGAGTCAAAGGACGCACAACCACCGTTTGTCCTTCGGGACGGCCCTTCGGGCCCCCTCAGCATAATGACGGCAGGGGAAAGCTTGGCCATGGCTAGTTCGAGAATAAGCGCAGGTCGGACCGTGCGTGCCGGGTGACCGCGATGTCGAGCCAGGGTGTCGCGCTGGGGAAGGCAACGTCGGCGGATAGATCGAACGGCATCGCTGCGAGGTCCGAAATCAATGGAAAGGTCCCGGCCAGCACGCGCTGCGCCTCGATCGCTCCGACCAGACCGAGCCGGACCGCCGCGTTCACCATCGCGGCCGTCACCGTATAGGCCGAGGCCGCGACCGCCGCGTTCTGGTCAAGCCCGCAACGCCGCCAGATCCAGCCTTGCACGACTGGCAGGTGGCCGAGGCACTGCCCCCCGGCGATGGCGGCACGCAAGTCCTGTGCGCCGGGTGTGTCCAATCGTGCATGGGCCGTGAGAAACGCCATGCCATTGCGACGAGAGCCGACCCGCAGAGGTTCGGGAAGCGTGGCAGTTTCGAAGGTGTGGTCGATGATGGCCAGCCGTTCGATGTCGTCTGCGTGGAACGCATGCAGCATGGCGTGCCTGTCGGCCGTGGCCCAGCGATGCCGCAGTGTGAAGGCCAGAACGGTGCCGAGCGTCTCCTTGTCGAGCGACCCCGCGAGCGCGGCCGCGCCCTCGATGCCGTTCGAAAACGCGAAGCCACCGCTCGGGAAGGCGCTATCGCTTTGCCAAAGCGTCGCGAGAAGCGCCTGCATCACAGGTCGTCGGTCTTCGACACCGAGGTGACGACGCGGCGCTCTGTGATCAGCGTCCCGAGACGGTCGAGGTAGCTGTCGACCGGCGCTTCGAGCGCGACCAACAGTGCCTCGCCCTGGAAGCGCACCCGCCAATGCAGGTTGCCGGCGTGGTAGCCGAGCTCCACCGCATCGGCGATCGAGCGTGGCTGCAGGCGCAACCAGTGCTCGCTGTCGACCCGCACCACGATGGCCTTGTGATCCTCGAGCACCAGCACCGCCCCATCGAAGAGTTTCTGGTCGCGCGGCAGCGCGATGGCGATCTCCTCACCGGCCGCGCTAGTGGCCCGAAAACGGCGCCGCGCCAGCTCGGCGGCGGGCAAGTTGAGGATATCGACCTGGCCGTGGTGTTCGAGGTGGTGCAGGCGATCTGACAGAAGGGGATCGATCCGGCTCCCCAGGACACGTTCGACGAGCAGCATGGGAAGGGTCCTCTTCAAGGTCCACGATCCTTCTCCCGTGCGAACGGGAGAAGGGAGGTGCCGCTAACGGTGTGCCGCGGTCTTTTTGTTCGGGATGCCCTCCATCGGCGCCTCGTCCGTGCCCACCGTGTCGCGGGTCATCTTCTCAACCATCTCGCGGGTGGCTTCCGGGTCGGCGATCCACTTCGCGTAGAAGTCGTACGGGCAGGCCGCTACGCCCTTGTCGCCCTCGCCCGAGTTGATCATGCCCGTATAGCCGCGGTGCACGAGCTTGAAGAGGTGGTTCTCGGACTGGCCGTGCTTGCGGGCGTCGCGAAGCAGGAATTTCGACAGCTGGGCGTATTGGATGCCCATCTCCTCCGGTCCCGTCTCGCCAAGTGTGCGGCCATCGAAGCCTATCAGGGCCGAATGGCCGAAATAGGTGTAGACGCCGTCGAAGCCGGACGCATTGGCAACCGCCACGTAGCAATTGTTGGCCCATGCCATGGCTTTCGACATGGTGATCTGCTGTTCCTTGGCCGGGTACATGTAGCCCTGGCAGCGGATGATCAACTCGGCGCCCTTCATGGCGCAGTCGCGCCAGATCTCGGGATAATTGCCGTCATCGCAGATGATGAGGCTCATCTTCATGCCCTTGGGGCCTTCGGACACATAGGTGCAGTCGCCCGGGTACCAGCCTTCGATCGGCACCCACGGCATGATCTTGCGATATTTCTGCACGATCTCGCCCTGGTCGTTCATCAGGATCAGGGTGTTGTAGGGCGCCTTGTTGGGGTGCTCCTCGTGCTGTTCGCCGGTCAACGAAAACACACCCCAAACCTTGGCCTTGCGGCAGGCTTCGGCGAAGATCTCGGTCTCGTCGCCGGGGATCGTCGAGGCCGTCTCGTACATCTCCTTCGAGTCGTACATGATGCCGTGCGTCGAATATTCCGGGAAGATCACGAGATCCATGCCGGGCAGGCCCGACTTCATGCCGACCACCATGTCGGCGATCTTCTTGGCGTTGGCGAGAACCTCGGCCTTGGTGTGGAGCCGGGGCATCTTGTAGCTCACGACGGCGACGCCGACCGTGTCGTTGCTGGAGGAAATGTCGCCGTGCAGCATGGGACGTGTCCTTGGTTGGGTGTTGTCGTTATCCGGTGGGGGCGGAAGGTTCGTGTCGTGAAGACCGGGGGCTCACACGGCAAGATGGCGATGGATGAGGTCGTCGGTCAGCGCCGCGGCCGGGCCACCGGCCGCCACGCGGCCCTTCTCCATAATGGCGAAGACGTGGCCGGCTCGGCGCGCGAAGGCGATGTTCTGTTCGACCAGGATGATGGTCAGCCCCTCCTCGCGGTTGAGGCGGAGGATGATGGCCTCGATCTCGGCCACGATGTTGGGCTGGATGCCTTCGGTCGGCTCGTCCATCAGCAGCACGGTCGGCTGGGCCGCCAGCGCCCGCGCGATGGCGAGCTGCTGTTGCTGGCCGCCCGACAGAAGCCCACCCGGACGGTTCAGGTTGGCCATCAGGTAGGGGAACAACACCGGCACGAGGTCGGGGATCGCCTGCTTGCCGTCGGGCCGCGCGAAGGCGCCCATTAGGATGTTCTCACGGACCGTGAAATCCGGGATGATCTGCCGGCCCTGCGGCACGTAGGCGATGCCTGAACGGGCGCGCAGATGGGTCGGGCTGCGGCTCAGATCCTTGTCGTCGAGACGGATCTTCCCCGTCGCCTTGTCGGTCAGGCCCATGAGCGTCTTCAGCAGCGTCGTCTTGCCGGTGCCGTTGCGGCCAAGCACGGAGAGGATCTGCTTGTCGGGCACGGAGAGCGACACCCCGTGCAGGATGTGGCTGCGATCGTAGAAGCTGTCGACGCCGGTGAGGGACAGCATCAGTGGATCCCCCCGGACCCGAGATAGGCTTCGCGCACCTTTTCGTTCATCTCGATCGCCGCCATGTTGCCCTCGGCAATGATCTGGCCGAGGTGCAGCACGGTGATGCGCTCGGCGATCTCGCGCACGAAGGCCATGTCGTGCTCCACCACGATGACCGTATGGCGACCCTTGAGGCCGTTGATGATCTGGGCGGTCTTCTGGGTTTCGCCCGCCGTCATGCCGGCGGTCGGCTCGTCGAGCAGCAGCACCTTGGGGTTTTGGACGATCAGCAAGCCGAGTTCGAGCCATTGCGTTTGGCCATGCGACAGGTTCGCGGCAATCCCCTCAGCCAAGTCCGTCAGGCCCGTCAGCTCCAAGACTTCGTCGACGCGATCGCGGCTCGACTTTGGAAAGCCGAAGCCGAGATTGGCGAAGACACCGCGGCTCGGGCAACTCGCCACCTCGAGATTGCGGCGGATCGTCAGTTCCTTGAAGATGCTCGGGAGCTGAAATTTGCGACCAAGCCCGGCGCGGGCGATGATGTGCTCCTCGCGGTTGGTGATCTCCTGGTCGAACAGGAACACCCGGCCTTCCGTCGAAGCAGTGCGGCCCGAGACGAGATCCATCAGCGTCGTCTTGCCAGCCCCGTTGGCGCCGAGGAGCACCCGGAGTTCGCCGTCCTCCACGACCGTTGAGACCCCAGAGACGGCCTTGAAGCCCGAAAAATCGACGCCCAATCCGTCGAGCGTGAGAGCTGCGGCCATCAGAGGCTCCCGTTGCGGCTAGCGGTCAGATGGTCTGGCACGGAGGCCGGGGTCGGCCGGGTGCGACCGACGCGGGCGAGGAGCCAGTCGACAGCATCGTTGGCGAGCCCGGCGAGGCCGCGCGGCAGGAACAGCACCACCAGGATGAAGACGAGCCCGATGATGGCACGCCAAGCTTCGAGCAGACCCTGCGTCTCACTCATTGTGGCTTCCGCCATGTTGATTAGGATAGCGCCGATGCAAGCCCCAAGCAGCGACGAGCGCCCGCCCACCGCCGCCCAAACCACCATGGTGATCGAGAAGGCGAGGTCCATGAAGGTTGGCGAGGCGAATTCGGCGACGTTGACGTAGAGCAGCCCCGCAAGCCCCGCGATGCCGGCCGACACCGCGAAGAAGAAAATCTGAAAGGCCGGCACGTCGAAGCCGAGGTATCGCACACGGTTCTGGTCGTCGCGGATGGCCTGCAGCACCAGACCGGCGCGCGTCTCGACCAGCAACCGGGCCAGGATCAGCACGAGGCTGAGCGCGACCGCGACGACGTAATAGAGCGGCACGCCATAGGAATCGAAGGCGAAATCGCCGAACGTGAAGCTGCCGAGATCGGTGAGCCCGTTGAAGCCGTTGGTCAGCGGCTGGCTGCTGATGAGGAGCAACCGGACCAGCAGCACCAGCGCGAGCGTGATGATGGAGATGAACACGCCCGTGATGCGCTTGCGGAACACGATCGTGCCGAGCAACGCCGCCACGACCGTCGGCACCACGACCGCCATGACGAGGCCGAACCATTGCGACTGGAACGGGTACCAGAGCCAGGAGCCCTTAACGATGCAGCATAGGTCAGATTTGGCGCCTGGCTCGGCGTTCCAGAACATGAAATCGGGGATCGGGGTGGCGGCATCCTGTTGTTGGCTGGTGTTCGATGCCAGCTTCAGCGACATCGCCATCATGTAGGCGCCGAGGCCGAAGAAGAGGCCTTGGCCAAGGTTGAGGATGCCGGCGTAACCCCAGGACAGGCAGATGGCGACGCCGAGCATGCCGTAAACGAGGTATTTGGCGATGCGGTTCGTCCAGAACTCGCCCAAGAAGAGCGGCAGGATGAGGATGATGCCGATGAAGAGCGCGTAGGACGCGATCTCGAATTGGCGCTTCGTCAGCATGACTCAACGCCCCTTGAAGGAGAACAGGCCCTTCGGCCTGAAGATGATGATGAGAATCACGACGCCGAACACCACCGCGCGGGCGATGATGTCGTTGGTGCCGGCCGCCACGATGCCGTTGATCTGGCCGAGGATGCCGGACGCAGCGAGCGACCCGAACAGCGAGCCGACACCGCCGACCACGACCACGAGGAAGCCGTCGACCACGAGGGGTGTGCCCATGTCGGGGAATACGGTCTTGAAACCCGACATCATGACGCCGGCGACACCCGCGAGGCCCGATCCATAGGCGAAGGTCAGGGCGTTGACGCGCTCGACATCGATGCCGCAGGCGGCCGCCATCTTCGGGTTGCGCATGATGGCGCGCACCTGGGTGCCAATCGGCAGGCGGTACATGATGAACCAGGTCAGCCCCGTCAGCGCCAGCGTCACGACGATGATAAAGGTGCGGTAGAGGTTGAGATCGACGCCGAGCAGGGTAATCGAGCCTTGCAGCCAGGCCGGCACGTCGGCCTTCTGGAGCCCTGAGCCGAGGCCTTCGATGTGACGCCCGAAGAACGACGCGCCGAATTCGAGCCGCACCGCCTGTTGGAGCAGGATGGCGACGCCCCAGGTGGCGAGCAGCGTATCGAGCAGGCGTCCGTAGAGCCGGCGCACGATGAACTTCTCGATTCCGAGGCCGATTACGGCTGTTACCACGAAGGCTACCGGGATCGAGGCCAGGAAGCCGAGATGCAGCCAGAGGCCCGACATCACGGTCGTGTAGGCGCCCACCATGACGAGGTCACCATGGGCCATGTTGATAACCCCCATGGCCCCATAGGTGATGGCAAGGCCGAGCGCCACGAGGAGCAGGATCGATCCGAGGCTGAGGCCGATGAAGATAACGTCGGTCAACGGGAGGTCTCGAGGTTAGGGGGCGGGTTGCCCTTCTCCCGCGAGAGCGGAAGAAGGGAGGCGCGATCAGCCCTTCAGCTTGCGCGGGTCGACGCCCTTGGGCGTGCAGAAGAGGTTGGTCTCGGTCTCGCCATAGGCCGAATAGGGCAGCGGCATGACGGGCTCGGGGTAGGCGTCGACGATTTTGCCCTGGCCGTCGGCCTGCCACTGGGCGATGCGGGGTGTCAGCCAAGTGTGCAGGTTTTCCTTTTCGACTTTCACCTTGCCACCGGGCGAGTCGAACTCCTGGCCGCGCACGGCTTCGCGTACCGCGTTGGGGCTCGTCTCCTTGGCCTTCTCGACCGCCTGCTTCCACAGGAACACCTGGAAATAGGCCGAGCACATGGCGTGGTGGGTGACGGCCTTGGGGTCTTTCACGAAGGCGCGATAGCGCTCGATGAAGCTCTTGTTTTCCGGCAAGTCGATGGCCTGAAAATATGGAAAGGACGTGTAGCTGCCGACCGCGTAGTCGGCTCCCATCGCGGCGATCTCGATTTCGGATGTGACGGTGGCGCAGATCGGCAGCTTGTCGTGGGTCAGGCCCTGGTTCTTGAACTCGCGGTAGAAGGAGATCACCGAGTCGCCCACCACGTTCGACAGCACGACGTCGCAACCCGAGCTCTTGATCTTGTTGACCATCGAGCCCCACTCGGAATGTCCGAGCTCGAGATATTCGTCGGCCACGTATTTGCCGCCGTTCTTCTCGATCAGGATCTTGCAGACCTTGGACATCTCACGCGGGTAGATGTAGTCCGACCCGACGATGAAGAAGCTATTTTTGCCGAGCGTCTTGATGATCCAGGGAATGAAATTCGAGAGCTGCTGGTTCGGCACCGCGCCGGTGTAGACGACGTTTTTGGAGCACTCGTACCCTTCGTAATAGGTGGGGTAGAAGTACATGCTGTTGCGCTTTTCGAAGACCGGAAGCACGGCCTTGCGGCTCGCCGAAGTGTAGGAGCCGAACACGGTCGGCAGCTTGTTCTCGATGACGAGCTTTGAGGCCTTCTCGTTGTAGGTCTTGGGATCGGACGCGCCGTCTTCCTCGACGGCGCGGATCTGCTTACCCATCACGCCGCCCGAGGCATTGATCTCGGCGATCGCCATCATGGTGGCGTCGTGCAGCGACTTCTCGACGATGGAAAGCCCACCGGTCAGCGAGAACAGCACACCGACGTCGATCGTATCGGCGGCTTCCGCCACGCGGGTGAACAGGGCCGGGGTGGCCAGGGCTGCAGCACCCCCGACACCCGTCTTGAGGAATGCACGACGGTCGAATTGCATGGGAGGTCCCTCGGAGAAGACGAAGCGAAGCAGAGGTGCCCAGGTCTGGGCCCATGGGTGTTCAGGTTCCGCCCGGCAGGCGAGCGAAATCGATCAGGCCGGCAAAGGCTGCGAAAGTGGTGCAAACGCAGCGACAAGAGTTTTCGACGCTGCGAACAAAAAAAAGCCCGACAGGTCCAGGTTGGACCGTTCGGGCTACTGAGCCGTGCCAAACAACGTCATTGTTGTTCGACCAACGTCACTCGGCGTTGCAGCACTGCATAGGCCCGAGAGACAGTTTCAATTAAGTGCGGGGGAATTTCTTTGTCAAGAGGTCATTCGCGTTGATGATGGCGGAAGCCATGTCCTCCATCGAGGTGCGTTTCGTCATTGCCTGCTTGCGGATCGTCGAATAGGCCTCGTCCTCGCTAAGAGCCTGGCTCTGCATGAGGATGGCCTTGGCCCGCTGGATCTTCTGGATGCCCGACAGCTTCGCCTCGAACTTGCGCATCTTGCGGGCGGTGGCCTGACGCTCCAGCCACAGAGTGCGGGCCAGGATGATGTTGGTCAGCAAGCCGAAGGGGCGGATCGGCTTCTCGGTCACAGCAAGGGCGCCGCATTCGAGCACGATCTGCAGGGTCGACGGGTTCTCGTAATCAACGATGGCGATGACCGCAGGGCCCTGGTCACCCTGCTGGCGCAACAGCTTGCGAATGGGATCCCGCTGATCGTAGTCGATGTGGAGCATCAGCACGTCGGCTTGGGGCGCGGGGCTGTCGGGTATCGGCCAATTGGCCTCCACGGTGCAGCCAATGCGGCGCAGATGCTCGACGAGGCTGATCCCCTCCTCGTCGGGCGGGTGGACGACCTGGACACGCAGGTCACGCAGGTCACGCAGGACGTTGATCGACATCGATGCCCTCCCGGTCAACCGCGCGTTTGGTGCAGGCTGTCGGCCGACCAGTCGTCAAGGCTCTGCACCACGCAGTAGGGGTCGGGCTTTACTCGGACGCCGGGGTTCCACACCGTCTGGAAGCGCCCGGCGGCGTCGAGCCGGGCCACGCGCGGCCACAGGAACGCGTGATTGTTCTCGCGGTCGATGCGGACGCGGCCCTGGGGTGCGTCGAACTCCGCTTCCCGCACCTCGCCCATTAACCGATCGGGATCGTCGGTGCCGGCGCGCCGCATCGCGCGCGCCGCGAGGTGAACCTGGAAATACGCTGCCTCGGCGCAGGCCGTGACGGGCGCGTCGGCCCCGAAGCGCGCCTTGTAGGCTTGCACGAAGCGGGTCGCGGCCGGGGTGCCGAGGGTCTCGAAGAAGGGTGCGCCCGTGATGTGGCCCTCGGCGATGGCCGCCGGCATGTCGGCCACCTCGGCCTCGCTCGTGGTAAGGCTCGCGATCGGCATGGTGGCGGGATCGAAGCCGGCCTCGTGATAGGCCCGGTAGAACAACGGGGTGGCGCGCCCTACCACAGTCGAGAAGATCACATCGGGCTTCAGCTTCTCGATGAGCCGGATCGTCTTGGTAAAATCGTCGGTCCCGGCATCGAGCGGCACATAGATCTCGTCGAGCACCTTGCCCCGCGACTGCACCACGAGATCGGTGATGATGCGGTTCGATTCGTAGGGAAAGACATAGTTGGAACCGATCATCAGGAAGCGGTTGCCGTAGACCTCGAACAGGTAACGGGCGAGTTGCAGCGAGTTCTGGTTCGGCGAGGCACCCGTGTAGATGCAATTGGGGGAATATTCGAAGCCCTCATAGGCCGTTGGGTAGAACAGGAGGCCACGGAACGCCTCGACCACCGGAATGGTCATCTTACGGGAGTTCGACATGTAGCAGCCGAAGATGAGTTTGACCCGGTCGCTCGATAGCAGGCGCTCGGCCAGGCTGCGGTAGATCTTCGGCAGGGATCCGGGATCATAGACGATCGGTTCCAGGGGCCGGTCTAGGATGCCACCGGCCTCGTTGATCTCGCCGATCGCCAGCAGCGTCCCGTTCAACCCGGTTCGTTCCACGGCCGCGGTGACGCCGGTCTGGGAAAACAGCACGCCGACCCTCCAGGGATCATTTGCCTTCACGATTTCTGATCCCCCGTGGGTCGGCCGATGTGCCGCGCGTCGTGTTTTGGGCGGGTCGGGTCGGCCGCGCAAGCGCCGACCACCAGGATCGCCGAGACCGGCCACGGGTGTCCGGCATCGTCTTTGCAGGCTGGCAGGCAAAGTCCTGCTTGGCGCTTCGCTTTGCAGGATCGGAGTTCGCCGCCATGACCACCGTAGCCCCGTCGGGCCCGATCGACCTCGTCGAAATGACCGTAGAGAAGGCACAGCGTGCCTTTGCAGACGGCACAATGACGGCGGAGGCTCTGACCCAGGCCTGCCTCAACAGGATCGAGACGTACAATCCTGCCTACAACGCCATCATCTTCATGAATCCGGAGGCGCTGGCCGATGCGCGTGCCATCGACAAGCGGCGCGCCGCCGGGGAAGCGCTCGGGCCGCTCGCCGGCATTCCCGTGGTGGTCAAGGACCCGATGGATATGGTGGGCTTTCCCACCACGGCGGGCTGGCGCCTCCTCTACAGCAAAACCGGCGGCGTCGATCTGATGCCCGGCACCGATTCGCCCGTCGTGGCCCGCATGCGGGCCGCCGACACGGTGATTCTGGGCAAGACCAACGTGCCGGTGCTCAGCCACACCGGTGCCCATGCCAATGACAGCTGGGCGGGCCCCACCTTCAACGCGGCGGGCCGCGAATTCCTGCCCGGCGGCAGCAGCGCCGGCACCGCGACGGCGGTGGCTGCCAGCATGGCCGTGCTCGGCCTTGCGGAGGAAACTGGCGGCTCGATCCAAAACCCGGCCTCGGCCCAGGGGCTCGTCGGAATCAAGCCGACCTTCGCGCTAGTGCCGAATGCCGGCGTCATGCCCTTGTCCAGCAACCGCGACGTGGTGGGGCCGATCGCTCGGTGCGTGCGCGACGCCGCATTATGCCTCGACGTCCTCGCCGGCTACACGATTGAGGATCCGAAGACGATCGCGGGGATCGGCAAGAGGCCTAAGGGCGGCTACACGTCGAAGTTGAAGCCCGACGCGCTGCAGGGCAAACGCCTCGGCCTCTACGGCCCCGGATGGCGCGACATGCCGCTCTCGACCGAAACAGAGAAACTCTACACCCGGGCGCAGGGCGAGTTGCGGGCTCAGGGCGCCGTGCTGGTGGACGACCCTTTCGCGAACTCCGGCTTCGCGGTGCTGCGCCAGGCCACCCCGCCGCTGCACGAATTCGACGGACGCGGCCTCGAATCCGTCCCCTACGATCTCGAGCAATACCTGAAGCGCATGGGGCCGAACGTGGCGCTCAAGACCTTCGCGGCCTTCGCGGCCGCGACCGCCGCCGAGAACGCCTTCGGGCCCAAGGGTGTGCTCGGCTTCATGCCGAACCTACCTGAATTCGGGCCTTGTCTCGCCGATCCGACGCGTCCGCCCGACCTGTCGGGATTCGTGGCCCTCAAGGAAGCCTATCTGGCCATCATCGAAGAGGTGTTCGCGCGGCACAATCTCGACGTCCTGGTGTTCCCGCAGATGCGCGAACCCCTGGCGGCCTTGCACAGCGGCGACTCGATCCACGAGACCACCGTAGGCGAAATCAACATCGCGGGTTTGCCCGGCGTCACGATGCCGGCCGGCACCCATGGGTCTGGGGCGCCGTTCTGCCTCATCTTCGTCGGACGACACTGGAGCGAAGCGGACCTGCTGGCCTACGCCTACGCCTACGAAACAGCGACGACGTATCGGCGCGCGCCGATCCTCGATGTTGGTTGACACGCAGCAGCACCGCGACGTCGCCGCGCGGCTGGGACTTTTGGTGGCTCCCGCAGAACGGCCGTCAACCTGCCGACCGGTGGCCGTCGCCGCTGACTGCCCCCTCAATCGCTTGGGTACCCACAGATAAAGGTCAAACGACTGCAGGATGTTCAATGTACGTAGCGCGAAACCTCGGTCTGTGCGCGGGCTGAACCTCGGCCTGCAAACAACAGACATGTCTCTGTTCAACTCGATCAGGTTGTGTCTGCTTTCGAGAGCAGGCCCCATACGGCGCAACGTCCGCTAAGGGTCGATTGCGTTTAAAAAGTTGGTCCGGGCGCGCCTGACCGGCTATTCTTGATGTCAAATACAGGCTGCCCTGGGCCTCATGCCAGGGCTGGAGCAGGCAGCGGAACGGGCTTGGCAAGCTTTCTGAGGTTCTGGGCGGCGGCGGGAAGGAGGAACTCGTCTCTCGCCCCATTCGGCCCTCGTAGCCTCAGCCTGTCCAGCTTCAGGATGCGCTTAAGATGGGCGAACAGCATTTCGACCTTCTTCCGCTCGCGTCGCGAGGTGACGTAGTCCGCGGTCATCGCGATGTTCCTGGCCATGTCGCGGGCGCCTTCCTGGATCGAGCGCAGGATCTAGCGGGCCGATGCATTGGGACAGCACGCAGGCTTCAACGTGTAAGGATCGCAATCGACCTTGCTGGCGCGGTAACGCATGAAGCCCTCGGAATCGGCACCGTCGCGGGTTGCACCGAAAAGACGGCGGTATCGCTAGAGCTGCTGCCCGGCCGGGCATGTGTACAGATTGCGCCAATAATCATAGGCAAAGTCCGAACGGCTGAAGGTGCCGTCGCTCCGCTGGGACTTGTCGAACACGGGAATGTGGGGCTTGATCCCGCGCTCGTGCACGAACCTCTGCTTGCAACTCCACTCAGCGTCGCTTGTCAGTCCGTCGCTCCATTGTCCGAATCTTTCCGTGCATCCCTATCGATAGCGTGATTCTCACATAACGTGTGAACAGATGGAAGAACTCGGGTCCGAACAGTCTCATGGCGGTCACTCTCTTGCTGATGAGCAATCGAGGAATGATACCCCGTCGATGGGGACAGTTACCTGTGATGATGAGACATGGAATGGCCAGCGATGGGCGCCAGAAGTCCAAGATTTAATGTCGCGAGTCTAAGCAAATATGTCGCGGCACACAAATATGGAGCGGGCGAAGGGATTCGGCTCCAATCGATGTGCGCACAAGGACTTAGACGTTTTTCGTCCGCGCAATCCTACCAGGATTCTTACCAATTTTCTTACCGGAAGTTCGGGTGCCTTTGCCTGCCGATCGCGTCCGTGAAAAACCGACAAGCCACTAGCCGAGTACCGTGGCGAGCCGCCCGTCGAACGACCGAAGTTGGCCGAAACCGGAATGGCCGCTTCGAAGCTGTCTTGCTGGAAAACGGACAGGCGCCTTTCAACCTTGAAAGCGCGCCACTTCGACCCTCCAATTCTGTTAGAGGATCCCAATGATCCTGCCGGATAGATGCATCTAGGCAGACCTTGACATACGGCCGGCACATGTCGGGCAACGGCTCCAACCCACCCACTGCCGTCGATCATCATCGTCGCTTCGACCAAACAATCTTCTGCCTGTTGTGTCGGTTTTCTACTCTGTTGCCACTCGTATAAGGGTGTCCTCGTCATGGATAGACTACCTGCTGCAGCTCCGGCAAAAGGGAGAGCAGGCGCCCCGGCTGACGGATCCCGGAAGCACGATGAAGCCGTGCCTCCGCTCAAGGAACCCTGCCGCCGTATGCGTCAGCAATTCGTCGCGGCGTGGTCAGCCAGACATCGTCGCGGCGGGCTGCGATATGCTCCAGCGCTCGCGTGAGGGTCTTGAGGCGGAACGGCGCGCCCGAGATGAAGCTATGAACCACGACACTCATGACGAGCGGTTGCCTGGCCGAAGCGTCCAGCAACTCGTCGAACTCGTTGATGATCATCTCGGCGAATTCGGCCGCACCGGCCTGCCGGCCGATGATCGTGGAGCTGTCGTTCAGTTCCAGGGCGTAGGGCAGCGCGAGCAGCGGCTTCGCCCGGGTATTCAGCCAGACCGGCTGGTCGTCGAGCCGAAGGTCGAGCACATAGCCGTAGCCGGCCTCGCCCAGGAGATCGAAGGTACGCTCGGTCTGGGCAAGCCAAGGGCTCGACCAGCCGCGTGGCGGCTCGCCTTCCTCCCGCGCGATGCGAGTTGCGACGGCGTCGAGATAGGCGCGCTCCTCCGCTTCCCCCATGCCGGCGAGCGTGTCGGAATTGGTGATGCCGTGGCCGACCATCTCGGCGCCAGCCGCGCGCGCGGTTTCGATGAGATCGGGCGCGGTGTCGTAGACCGCGGTGTTGAGCAGGATGGCGGGCGCGATGCCGAACGAGGCGAGCCGGTCGATGAGCCGGAAACCGCCGACGCGGTTGCCGTAGTCGCGCCAGGAGGTATTGACGAAGTCAGGCTTCGAGGCCCCCGCGAGCAGGTTCTCGGTCAGCCCATCGCTGAAACGATAGTCCTCCACTCCGAGCGCGACATAAACCGCGAGGCGGGCGCCGTTCGGCCACGTGAAGTCCGGGCGACGTGTGATGGGCTGGTAGTCATACCGTCCGTGGCTCGGCAGCGTCATACCCGTTCTTCCCCTAGGGCCGCGTCGCCGACCCAGCGATTGAAGCCGACATCGCGCATAGCGGCCCGGCCCACCATGGCCCGATAGGCCGAGAGCCAGCGGTCGGCCGCGCGGCGGGCGGCCTCGAGCGCCGGCTGCCGGGCGCGGAAAAGGTCGCGCGCTTCGGCCAGCAGATCGACCTCGTCGACCATGGTGACGCGTGTGCCGTCGTAAACCACCTGTCCAGCCACGACCGTCATGCGCACGGAACTGCCGTTCTCGCAATAAACGAGCTGCCGGTGCAGGTCGTTCAGCGGCGTGAAGGGCAGCGCATCGAGGTCGACCAGCGCGAGGTCGGCGAGGCGACCGACCGCTACGGCGCCGGCGTCCCGGCCGAGGCGCATGGCCCGTGCACCGCCTTCCGTCAGGCATCCCAGCACCTCGGTAGCGGTCGGCCAAAGGTCGGGGTTTGCCCCGGAAATGTTGTGAATCAGACCGGCCATCTTGGCCACGCCCCACATGTTGACGCTGTCGTCCGCGATGGCCTCGTCGGTGCCGAGGCAGACCGGGATGCCGTGGTCGCGGATGCGACGGAACGGCATCACGCCCGAACCGAGCCGAAGATTGCTGATCGGGTTATGGGCGATCGTGGCTCCCGACGACGCGATCAGGTCGAGGTCCGCGTCGTCGACCCAGATCGCGTGGATAATGTTCATGCGTTCACTGAGCAGACCGAGGTCTGCGGTGTAGCGGACAAGGCTGCGACCGCCGAAGCGCGACTGCTCGTCCTTGAGGACGCGCTGCAGTTTGGTTTCCAGCATATGCGCATAGATCGGCAGGTCGTGGGCGCGGCTGAGCCGGTCGAGATCGGCAAAATACCCTGGGCTGACCCGCTGCGGTGCCGAGACCGAGACAGCGGCACGGAGGCGATTGCCGGCCTGACTGTGCCAGCGGCCGATCAGGTGGTCGTAGGCGGCAAGGAGGTCGGCTCGGCCGAAG